>NZ_JBDODP010000028.1:0-20641 GCF_044582135.1 Guyparkeria halopsychrophila
GGGGTAGAACCCGGTCCTTGCCTCTGGATACCGGCGCCAACAAAAAGCCCCGCCACGTCTTTCTCGTGGCGGGGCTCTCCTGTCGGCGGTACCTGCGTTACGCTCGCCTTCTTAGGGAGCCAGAGCGAATTGTAACCAACATTGTAACCAACAGGCATTTTTCGGGGGGCAACAGGCTAGGGAAGTAGGCCCTAACCTGTTGATTTTGAATGGTCGGAGTGGAGGGATTCGAACCCCCGACCACCTGCCCCCCAGGCAGGTGCGCTACCAGGCTGCGCTACACTCCGAAACAGGGCGCGCAGGATAGCGTATTTCGTCTTGTCTAGGAAGACCGAAGGCCTGGCAATCGGCTTGGCGGTCGATTTAGATGTCGTGGATGACGTTCCGGTCGTCCTTTCCCAGCGACTGGATGATTTCCGGCCGGCCATAGTAGAAGCCCTGGCCCCAGTCGATCCCCATCTCGCGCAGCATGTCGGCGGTGCGCTCATCGCCGATGAACTCGGCGACGGTAATCAGCCCCATGTCCTTGGCCATGGACTGGATGTGCTGGACGATTTTCTGCGCCCGGACGCTGTCACTCATGTTCTGCACCAGTGCGCCTTCGATCTTGAGGAACGTGAAGGGCATGTCGAGCAGGTAGCGGTAGGAGGAGTAACCGCTGCCGAAGTCGTCCAGGGCAAGTCGCAGGCCGAAGTCGATCAGGGGTTTGAGGGCCATGAGGGCATCCGCCGTGTCCTCAAGCACCTCGCGTTCGGTCATTTCCAGGACCAACGGCTTGGGGCCCGGCTTCTCCACGCCATCAATGCCCTCGCAGGCGGCCTGTGCGTTAAGGATTACCTGCTCCATCAGTTCGGGGTGCTGCAGGAAGTCGCCCGAGATATTGACGAAATGCGCCATCGGCCGGTGAGTGATCGAGGCTGCGCAGTTGTTGATGGTCTGGTTGATGATCTCGAAGTCGATCCGGTGGGCCATCTGCAACCGCGAGGCGGCATCGATGAACAACCCCGCCGGGATGACGTCGCCCTCGGGGGTGATCATGCGGGCCAGGGCCTCGTCGGCGACCACCTCGCCGGTCTTGAGGTCGACGATCGGTTGGCTGGCCGCAACAATGCGCCCTTCGTGGATGGCGCGATCGAGCGCGCCGCCGGTGGTGTACACGGAGGGCTGCAGCAGCCGGTCGGCGTTGACCACGCGGTCGCGGCCGGTGCGCTTGGCCTCGTAGACGGCGGCATTGAGCGCACTGAGCTGGTCTCGCGGCTGGGTGCGGGTCGTTTCGCCGGGACCGAGCGCGCCGTGGCCGATGCTGACGGTAACGGAGCCCAGTGGCGGGGCGTCATCGCCGCCATTGAAGCGGACGCTGGCGGCAGATGAGCGGATGCGTTCGGCGATCTGCTGGCTGCGTTCGGCCTGGCGGGGCGGAATAAGGAGCATGAACTCGTGACCGCTCCAGCGCGCTGTCATTACGTCGTCGGGCACCGCCGCCTGCATGGCGCTGGCGAGATCGCGGATAACCCGGTCGCCGACGTGATAGCCGAGGTAGTCGTTGACGGTCTTGAGCCGGTCGATGTCGACCAGCATCAGGCGATGGCTGCTGTCACCATCCGACTGGATTTCGCGGATGCGCTCGAGCATCGTGCTGCGGTCTGGCAGGCCGGTGAGCGAATCCTGGCTGGTGGGCGAGCAGAGGCTTTCCAACATAACGACCAGTCGTTGGTGCTCGTCGAGCGGGGTTATGCCGAGAGTGATCTCCCGGTTATCCATCAGGCCGACCAGAGAGGTTTCCTCGCCATCGATCAGGGCTGTGCCTAGCGGCGAGCCGGGGTTCATTTGCAGACGGCTTTCCAAGCGTTCGCGAAGGCTCTGGTCGCCGTCGGTCGGGAACAACTCCTCCGCGCGGGGGCTGGCGCTGAGAACGCGGCCGGAGGCAGTGCAAAGAAAGACGATCATGCCCGGATCGGTCCCTCCGTCTGCCGTGACGTTGTCGAGTTGCATCGTCCCTGCTCCTTCCCTGCCTACTATTTCTGCCACCCGACCTATAGGTGAGCGCCACTCGAGCATCCTAGCAGCGAAGTGACGCGATCTGAATCAGCATTATCTGATACAGACCGCCATAACAAACAGCGCATTCAGGAGGCGTTCGTATCGCAGACGGGGTTGGCGTTGATGCCGTCGATGCAGCGAATCAGGGTGTCGATGCGTGGTGCGATGCGGTCGGCTGATTCATTGGCGTCTAGCGCGTCCTCGAGCTCACCGGCCAGTGTCTGCAGCTCGGTTTCACGGCAGCACGCGGCTGCCCCCCGGAGCTTGTGCGCGGCGTGGCGCAGCGTGTCGTGGTCGTCGGCTTGTTCGGTCAGGAGACGGCGGTAGCTCGGCAGTTCATCGCAGAGCAGGCGCGTCAGGAACGGGTCGCGTTCGTCCTTGCGGTCGCTTGTGGCGGGCCCGTTGGCCTCGGGGTCGGCTCGGCCATGTGTCTCGAGGGGGAAGAATTCGCCGATCGCGCTCAGCAGGTCGCCGGCGGTCACCGGTTTGGTCAGTACCCGCTCGATGCCACTGTGCAGCAGATCCTGATGCACGATGCCCTGCCGGTTGGCGGTGATGGCGATGATCGGGGTTTCCAGATGGCGCGGGCGTTTTTTCAGGATGCGCGCCACGCCGGCGCCGGTAATGTCCGGCATGTGCATGTCCGTGAACACCACGTCGATATCTTCGTGATCGGCCAGTGCCAGCGCCTGCTTGCCGTTGGTGGCCTCGAGAACATGGAAGCCCAACTCTCGCAGTGTTTGGCCTAGGTGGGCGAGGTAGACCGGGTCGTCGTCGATCACCAGCGCGGTCCGGCCGGCGAAGGAATACAGGGCGTGTCGCCCCGGTTTGCCATGCCGTGGTTTGCTCGCCCCACTGCCGGTGGGTGGATTGTCGGCCCTGCGAGGCGGGGCCAGTCGGGCCGGGCTACGCCCCGGCCCCGGTGTTGGCGTACCCAGTACCCGCTCGAGCGAGGCGGACAATGCCCGGGCGCGAATGAACAGTGGCAGGGTGAAGTCCGCCCAGTGAAGCGGCGCGGCCGGTCGGCCCCGGATGGTTAGATGGCTTGATAGACCAATGACCCGTCCGGCCAACGAGACCCACTGCCCGAAGGCCGGGTCCTCGTGGTGTCGTTCCACGATTCGCTCGTCGAGGAACAGTAGGTCGACCGGCTGACCGAAATCCGGTTCGACCTGGATGTTTGCCCCCAAGGCGGCGAGGTTGCCCTGCCAGGCACGACGATGTTGTGCCGAGGCGCAGACCACAGCCGCCAGTTGTCCGGCGAGCCGGTCGCCGCTGTCGGGTTCGCCGATCAGGATGGGGGCGCTGAAGATCGCGGTCATCCCAAAGCGGCCGGGTTCGGTTTCGACGACTTCGAGTGCCGAATCGAGATGATGGGAGATGCAACGCAGAATCCAGAGATCGATCAGATCGTCGACCAGCAAGCCCTCGAGTTGCTCGGGCAGCGGTTGTGCGAGGCGCTCCGACAGCTGTTCCTGATCGAGCGAGCAGTGACGGGCCTGCCCATCGACGGTCAGGCGAAAGCGTCCTAGCCGGTCGCCCCCATCGCTCTCGTAGTCGTCCTCGAGTTCGAGCGTGATGGCCGGCTCGCACAGGTGGGCGATGCAGAGGATCTCGTTGATCAGGCGGTCGAGCAGCCGGCGCAGCATCTGTGGATCGAACATGATCTCGCGCGGCAGATCCTGGTAGCCGATGAACTGCAGCACTTCGCCATCGCGCTGGGCGCTGGTCTGCCAGTCGGTGACCAAGTCCTCGCCGGTGGTGCGCAGGTTGACCCGGCCGTCGGTTCGCGTCATGCGTCCGGCGGTGATCTCGTGGTAATCGATGATGTTTTCGATCGAGATGCGTAGGCGGTGGCTGGCATGCCGCATTAGCTGAAGGGAACGAGCCGGCTCCTGTTCGCCGCCGTCGGCCGGGGGCGCGCAGCGGCTCAGGCGACGTTCCAGGGTGGCGAGGCTGTCGACCGCCGAACGGATATGCCCCAATGGGGTCACCCATTGTTGGTTGACCAGTTCGAGCACCGAGGCGGCGGAAAGCTGACTCTCGCCGTCGTTGTGTTGGGTCGGTATCGGTGACTGGCTGGGAGGCGTGGCTTGCGGTGGACGGGACCGTTGCCGGCCCCAAAGAATAGCCACCGACAAGCCGGCAAGCGTCAGCCAGGCGCCGGTCCAACCGATGGTCACCGCCCAGAATGCCGGCGAGGGAAGGGCGCGGTCGGAAACGAGCGCCTCGATTGCCAGTAGCAGCGGCGGGACGACAAGGGCGAGCAAGGCCCACGGCAACGCCGCTCCCAGGGAAGCAAGGCGGCCGGCAAGGCCACGTCGTTTGGGGGGGTGTTTACTGCGTATCGGAGCGTTCACCGAAGGCCTTTGTGGCATACTCGGGGCGCGAGAAAAAACCCGCCTCCCCGTATGATTTTGGGATGAATTTGGTAACTGGAGCGAGCCGGCAAAGCGTATGTTAGGTCACCGTCTTGATCAATTGATCGGCAACACGCCACTGGCGCGTATCCAGCGCCTCGACCCTACGGGTGCGGCCCGAGGCAACGTGATTCTCGGCAAGCTCGAGGGCAACAACCCCGCCGGATCGGTGAAAGATCGCGCGGCCCATTCGATGATCGCACGCGCCATGGAGCGTGGCGAGATCAAGCCCGGCGACCGGCTGATCGAGGCGACCTCGGGTAATACCGGCATCGCGCTGGCGATGGTGGCCGCCACCCTGGGTCTGCGCCTGACGCTGATCATGCCCGAGCACATGTCGATCGAGCGGCGACAGTCGATGGCCGCCTACGGGGCGGAGCTCAAGCTCGTCTCCCGCGAGGAGGGCATGGAAGGCGCGCGCGATCTTGCCGCCACGATGGCCGCGCGGGGCGAGGGCACCGTGCTGGACCAGTTTGCCAACCCGGACAACCCGCGGGCGCATTACCTGACCACCGGCCCGGAAATCTGGGCGGCCACCGAAGGTCGCGTGACGCACTTCGTCTCCGCAATGGGTACCACCGGCACGATCATGGGCACCTCGCACTATCTCAAGGAGCAGAATGCGGGCGTGGAGATCGTCGGTGTTCAGCCCCGCGAGGGCGCGCAGATTCCGGGGATCCGGCGCTGGCCGGCGGAATACCTGCCCCGCATCTTCGAGCCGACCCGGGTGGATCGCACCCTGGATATCGGCCAGGCAGAAGCCGAGGAAATGACCCGGCGGCTGGCGCGCGAAGAGGGCATCATGGCGGGGATTTCCTCGGGTGGCGCGATGGCCGCGGCACTCAAGGTGTCCGCCGAGGCGGAGAACGCCGTGATCGTCACCATCGTCTGCGATCGCGGTGACCGCTACCTGTCTACCGGGGTCTTCCCGGCGGGCTGATTCCCCTGACCGTCCGAGGGAAGGTCTGCACGAATAGCCAATGTCTCTGGCTTACCGGCTTGTTCGCCATCAAGGCGGCGATTCGAAGTCGGGCTCGCTGCCCGACGAGGATCGGCAACACCGAGGGCGGGCAAGCCGGAAAGCCCCGCAGGGCGGGTCGCCAGGCGCCCACCTGCGGTGTTGCAGCGCTTGCGAATGACGACAGCCATTGGGCAGCGCACGGCGCCTTGCATCTGGACGCCTGGCAACCCGCAGAGGCGTTGGCTATTCGTGCAGACCTTCCTTAGCCGGCCCTGCCGCGCCTCCCGTGCGGCAGGGCCTTTGTCTTTCCCCTGTTCGAGAAACCGATGGCCCGCCACCCCAGTCGCAAGAAACGCCACAAGCACGCCAAGCCGCTGCCGCAGGGCGAGTTCGCCGCCCACATCGAATCGCTGACCCTCGAGGGGCGCGGTGTGGCCCATGTTAATGGCAAGGCGACCTTCATCGGCCGGGCGCTGCCGGGCGAGGATGTGCGCTTTGTCTACCGTGACCAGCGCCGGCATTTCGACCTGGGCGATGCGGTGGCCGTGGATCGAGCCAGTCCGGAACGGATCGAGCCGGGCTGTCCGCATTTCGATCACTGCGGGGGGTGCGCGATCCAGCATCTGGCCCCCGAGGCGCAGCTGCGGCACAAGCAGCAGGCCTTGCTGGATCAACTGTCGCGGATCGGGCGGGTGGCGCCCGAGCAGGTGCTCGAGCCATTGACGGGGCCGATCTGGGGCTACCGCCGCATGGCGAGACTGGGCGTGCGCTTCGTGCGCAAGAAGGGGCGTGCGGTGGTGGGGTTCCGTGAGCTCGGCTCGGCGCTGCTCGCCGATATCGACATCTGCCCGGTGCTCGATCCGCGGGTGGGCGAGCGATTGCCGGCAATCGGCGAACTGATCGGTCAGATGGATGCCCGCCGAGACATTCCCCAGATCGAGGTGGGCTGTGGCGATGCGCACTGCGCGCTGGCCTTTCGCCACATGGTGCCGTTGGGTGAGGCGGACCGGGCGCGTCTGGATGCCTTCGCCGACGAGCACGGCTTCGCCATCTTCCTGCAGCCGGGCGGGCCGGACAGCCTCGAGCCGCTGGCGGAGGGGCCGCGTGACGTCTACCCGAGCTACCGTCTCGACGAGTTCGACGTCGAGATCCGTTTCTCGCCGCTGGACTTCGCCCAGGTCAATGCCGAGATCAATCGGCGCATGGTGCGCCAGGCGCTGGACTGGCTTGCAGTGCAACCGGGCGATCGGGTGCTGGACCTGTTCGCCGGGCTGGGTAATTTCAGCCTGCCGTTGGCCCGCCAGGTTGGGCCGAACGGGTCGGTCACTGCCGTGGAGGCCGATCAGGCGATGGTCGATCGCGGTGCGGCCTGTGCGGCGAGCAATGGCATCGAGAACACGCGGCATGTGGCCGGCAACCTGTTCGAGCCCGATGCGGGTCATGGCTGGCTTGCCGAGTCGTTCGATCGTGTCCTGCTCGATCCCCCTCGGGCCGGTGCCGAGGCCATGATCCCGGTGATCGCCCGCATGAAGCCCGCTCGGGTCGTCTACGTCTCCTGCCACCCGGGCTCGCTCGCCCGCGACGTCGGGCGACTGGTGAACGATCACGGCTGGCGGCTGCTGGCCGCGGGCGTGATGGATATGTTCCCCCACACGGCGCACGTCGAATCGATGGCCGTCCTGGAGCCCGGCGTCACTGGGCGAAAATAAGACCGGCAATCGTCAGGCTGCCGTGCAGCAGGGCGGCGGTGACGGTCGCCGCCAGGGCCCGGCGCAGGCGTGCCGGGGTGATGCACCGAGAGATCCCGGCCGGCGACCAGGGAAAGCGGCAGGGCGGCCAGGATCACCAGGGTGGCGACGGGCAAGCGGCCCAGGGCGACCAGGAAAACGGGCACCAGGTAGGCCGGCTGCCGTCGTGGTAACAAAGGCGTAGCGGGCACGGCGCCTGCCCAGGCGCACGACCCAGTGGCACTTTCCGGCGAGGCGGTCGGCCTTGAAGTCCGGGAACTGGTTGATCAGCAGCAGGCTGGCGGTCATCAGGGCGAAGCCGGCCCCCGGCGACAACGGGCAGGGCGTGAAAGCCGCCGCGTTGGACGATGTCCGCACCCAGCGGCATGAGGATGCCGAAGCCGATGCCAACGGCAATCTCGCCAACCCCTTTGGCGTTGAGGGAAATGGGCGATCCGGAATAGGCCCAGGCCAACAGCAGGCCGACCAGACCGAGGGCGAGCAGCGGCCAGCCGCCCGGGATCAGCAGGATCAGCCCGATGACCGATGGTCAGGGCGTAGAGCCACCGGGCGAGTCGTTGAGTCCCCTGGCGAGTCATGACGCCGCTCTGGATCATCCGGCTGCCGCCGGTGAACGGGAACAGGCGTTCCTGATTGGCGGCGTCACTGCCGTTGATGTCGTCGGCAAGGTCGTTGTGGACGTTCGCCGCCGCATGCAGGGTAACGCGCCGAACAGCGTCAGGGCGGCCCATAGCGGGTCGAGCGTCAACCCTGACGCATGCGAGGCCGCCAGGCCGACGCCAGCGGCGACCAGCGCAAGCAGCAAAAAGGCCGGCCGGGTCGCGATCAGGGTACGTTGCAGGGGGTGGCGGCAGAGACGGGTGACGTCGGGTTCACGCGGCATATTCATCGTATCCGGGATTGCTGCAACGAATCGCTATCTTACCGCCTCGCCCGAATGGCATTGTCACGGGCGAACGGTTTGGGTAGAATCTGCGCCCTTCGCGAGCCATGGCGTCATCGCCAATCAAGTGTGCCGTGAAGGAAACGGAGAGGTGTCCGAGCGGTCGAAGGAGCGCGCCTGGAAAGCGCGTGTACGGTAACCCCGTACCGAGGGTTCGAATCCCTCCCTCTCCGCCAGTTTCTGTGTGGCCCGGGGTCGAAAGCCGGGCGTGGATGCGACCTCGGTCGCGTCCTTCCGTTTGGAGAGGTGCCGGAGCGGTCGAACGGGGCGGTCTCGAAAACCGTTGACCCCCTCGCGGGGTCCCAGGGTTCGAATCCCTGCCTCTCCGCCAAATAAGTGCCTGATCTATAGGCAAAAAGAAACCCGCCGGCTTTCCGGCGGGTTTTTTTGGGAAAGATTTGGGGAAAGGGTGGGGCGGTCTACTCGAGCCCAAGGGCCTTTTCGGCGAGCTTTCTCATGTCCCCGGCGTCGTCGTTGATCCATTTGCCGTAGTTCCGATAGATCATGGTCGGCGAGCTGTGGCCTACCTGGTCGGCGATCCACGTCACCGGCAGCCCGGCCGTCAGGCACTGGCTGATGAACGTGTGCCGGCAGTTACCTGGCCCGCGGAAGCGCACACCGGTCGCCTCGAGCATCGGCTTGAAGAACTTCTTCCTGAAGTTGTTATCGGTGGTGTACGGCATGCCGTCCGGCTTCGGCCGGAACACCGGCCGGATCACCTCGCGCCGCACCGTGCGGTTATCGCGGCCCACCACCATCACCTCGATAGGCTTCTGCCCGCCGGTCATCTTGTACTGACGTTTCAGCGCTTCCCATGCCGGCTTGAGCAGCTCCACCTTGCGCGTCGATCGTCGGGTCTTTGTCGCCTTGATGTTGCCGCGCACGGCCGCGCGGCGGAACTGCACCGTGCCGGTCGACAGATCCACATCCTCCCAGGCGAGCAGGCAAGCCTCCGACCAGCGCGGCCCGGACCAGATCATGAACTCCGTCAGGTTCAGGTTCTGCACCCGCTCGGTCTGGTAGGAAAGGATTCGCTCGATCTCCCGGCGCGTGAACGGGTCCGGGTCATCATCATCCGGCAGGCGCACATGCACGCCCTTAGTCGGATCCCACGCCTTGCGGTTGCGCGTCTGGTAGAGCGAATACACCTGGCGCAGCACCGCGATCGTCTCCTTGATCGACTTCGACGACAGATAATCCAGCTCCTCGCTCACCCAGGCCTCGATCTCCAGATAATCCACCTGGTCCGCCTGCCGATCGCCGAACTTCACCAGAATGCGATCCGCGCACGTCCGGTACCCCGTGAGCGTGCTCTTCGCCACCCGCGTGCGCTTCAGGTCAAGCCACAGCGCCAGATAATGGCCCAGCGTGTTCTCCGCCAGGTTGCGGCTTTCCGGGAAGCGCTGCGCGTAATCGAACGTGCCGATCTTGATCTCATGGCGCACCATCTGCGCCAGCTGCTCGGCATAGGCCAGGTTCTCGTCTGTGGCCGCAAGCCCGATAGGCTCGCGACACAACTTGCCCTGGTAGCTAAAGTAGACGCGAATTTTCCCGCCGCGGACCTCGACACCCTTAGCCATGGAGAGCCCTCATGCAAAAGCCCACCCTCTCGGAAAAGATCGGCACCGTCCTGTTCATCGCGCTGGTTGCTTTCATCTGGATCCTCGTCGAAACCTCCGGAGAGGAAGAGCCGGCAGCAGAACAGCCGCCGGCGGAAGAAATCGCCGCCACTGACCCGGCGCCGACCGAGCCGGCCAGGCCGAAACCGACGGCCGACCAGCTCGCCGCCGCCCTGAATGTTGTCGAGGCAGAGCCCAAGGTCATCAGCGCCGCCTGGCAGGACGAATCACTGCCCAGCTTGCTGGTCGGGGTGGCAGACGACGGCACCCGCCGGGACGGGTACGCGGAATATATCTGCCATATCCTCGCCGAGCAGCGAGTGTATGGCGGGGTCGTTCACGTCATGGACAACTACGCCGAAGACTGGACCGAACTCGGCGAGCACTGGTGCAAGATCAAGCCGCCGCCTGCATCAGGCGGTTGATCGCTTGAACTCAATCACCCACACCCACGGGTTTTCGTCCCATGCGTCTTTGCCTTTGATCGACTCCCAAAGCGATCGGAAACTTCGTACTGGGCACGTGACCCCAAACGATGTTTGGTCCAAGTAGTGCTTCCATACGGCTTCGTCACCGTATTCCCACACGCCTTCTGCCTTGGCGTCCGCCTCGTTAATGTCCTGCAACCGCTCAACGCGCACGTCCGTGATTTCGAGCGTGATCCGGCTGGCCCAGCGGGGCATGTGGATGGATGGGGTCCATTTCACCGGGGTCTCGTTGCCATTGCAGTCATAGCAATGCACGGCATTTGGGTTGGTGGCCCGGTAAGTGATTTTCTCGTGCGGGGAGCCTGAGCCGGACAATGTGCGGATCTCATACCCGAACGCCTCACGCACCCACAGGCGTTCGCCGGGCACTCCATAGGGAGGACGAACGCGAATCGCGTTGGTTGAATGCGGAATTTCTCCAATGCCCCAGCGGCATTTGCCTTCATCTTTCCGGCTTGTGCTTTCAATCACATACCCGAGGTACTGATGATCATTTGACGGCTGCGGCTTCACGACCCGCCGCGTCTGCGTTTTCCGGCCGTCGAGGATGGCGCGCACCATGTCGTCGTTGAATAGAATCGGTCGCTCTTTCATGCCTCACCCCCTCTGAAAAACCCAGCAGCGCACCGACTTCGGTGTCATCCCGCTGGCGTCCGTATACCGAATCCCCGACTTCACCACCTTGTTGTTCGCCATGAACTTGTAGCGTTTCGAGGTCTTCAGGTGGCGCTTTAGATCGATGATCGGCGGCACCTGTTGTTTGCGGGCGTTCGCCTGCTCGACGAACTCGTTCAGGTTCACCGCGATCAGATCCGAATCGCGCGCATGGTTCAGCCGCGCCTCGATGCCGCCATCGTTCAGGAACTCGAACGCCTCCCAGAACTCCTTCACGATCGGGTGATCTTCCTCGATGGCCTGCTGGCGCTCGAGTGCCAGCGCCACCGTCCAATCCTTCGCCTCGTCGATCGCGCCGGCGGGCATCTGCATCACCCGGCCCAGCGCCTCGACCAGCGCCATGATCTGCGCGTGGTTCTTCGCGATCCGCACGCTCTTGATCTCCGGCAGATCCATCAACTTGCGCTCGAACTCCGGCGTCTTCGCCAGGAAGGTTTCCATCACCTGGTTCTCGCGCTTGGTCACCTGCAGGATCCAGCCGCTCACGTCCTCCGTCGGGATGCGCTCGAGGCGCTCGGCCATCGCCTTGGTGCCCGGGTTGTGGCCATCGCGGGTAAAGCCCAGGTGCACGATCCGCTGCAAGATCGCCTCGCTCGCATTCACCGGGTCGTTCTGGGAGATCACCAGCGCCCCGCGGAACGGCGGTTCATAGGTCTCGTTGCCGCTGTTTTTGTGCCCGCGCGAGCGGCTGGCCCGGCCGTTATAGGCCGTCTTCATCTCGTCCCAATCGAAGCGCTTGGACTTGGCAATATCCTCGTCCCGGTCCGCCTCGATCAGCACCACCGGCAGGTTGCTCACCTGGGCGAAGTTGCGCGACCGCGCCGCGAGCGTCGACTTGCTCGGGTCAAAGCCCTCGTAGTCCCGGCGGCCGACCAGCTTCCAGAGAAACTCGATCAGCGTCGACTTGCCCGCGCCCGGCTCACCGACGATCTCCAGAAAGGGATAGCTCTTGTGCGCATCCCGGATCTGCTCCGCGAACAGCGAGCCCATCCAGTACGCCAGCGCGATCACGCCCAGCCCCTGGTAACTGCCGTACAGATCATCCATCCAGTCCGTGGTCAGCTCCTCCAGGTCCGGGTTGATCGCCAGCCTCACCGACTGCGAAAGCGACTTCACCGACAGCGGCCGCCCGTTGTTCGACAGGTCGAAGAAATCCTCGCCGTTGATGTCCGTCACCCGGCCCTGGTGAACCGCCAGATCACCCAGCAGCCACGCCTCGTGCTCCGGCGAATAGCCCGTGAAATCGATCGTATCCACCACCTTCAGCCCTCCTAGCTGATTCTTCAGAATGCGGTCAAGCTGCTGGCTCGACCCCGTCCAGACCGCGCCGGTCGCCACCGAAAGCAGCCGCTTCTTGAACTCGCTCGCACTGGCCAACTGCCCACCCGTGAACGTCGCGTTCACCTCCGCCTGCTTGCCCATCGGCAAGCGGATGCGCGTGTAATACCAGCTCTCATCGGTGATCGCGTTCGACTGGAAATACAGGAAATCGAACGCACAGTTCGCGATCTCGGTCAGGTTGCCCGACTTCTCCAGCGCCTTATCGTTGATCTCCTGCTCGGAAAGCTCCGGATTGCCTTCCTCGATCTCCTGCTGGGCCTTCGTCAGCTTCTCCACGTCCAGCTTGAACCAGTACGTGCGGTCCCGGTGCACCACCGAGAACTCGCGCCAGCTGCGCCGGTTGTAGATCAGCCGTGCCTTTTCCTCGGCCGAATCGGCCAGCAGCATCGCGCCCAGGAACCGGCCCTCGTTCATCAGCCAGTCGTCGATCTGCTTCCGGGCGTAGAGATCGTTCCAGTCGCGCTTCTTGCCATCCCGCGTCGGGATCTCGAACGCCTCCGCCTCGAAGCCCGCCTCCCGCGCCGTGGCCACGTGCTTGCGCATGTAGCGTTTGCCGGCCGTGTCCGGGTCCAGCGCGAAGACTACCTTCACGCCCTCGTCCAGCTTCTCCAGGAACGCGCTCGGGTAGTTGTTGCAGGAAAGGGCCGCCACCGCCGGCGTGCCGGCCAGCGTCAGCGCGATCGCATCGAAGATCCCCTCGACGATCCACACCTCGGAAAGCGTGGAAACGTCCACCCCCGGCGGCACCCACACCATGGCCTTGTACCGGCCATGAAAATGCGCCTTGCGCCCCAGCTGGCGCTCCTTGTCGATGAAGCGCTCCCAGTACACCCCGTCGGCAATCTCGAAGCGCACCGTCGCCGTGCCGACCTTCTTCTTCGGGTCGTAGAAGCTCCCCTGGGTAAACCACCCGGCGATCTTCTCCAGCGGCAGCTGGCGCACCATCGACAGGTACGCCTTCGCCGTCGCCATCGGGTCGGTCTCCGTCGGCGCGAACCGCTTGGAGAAATCCGCGAACGCCTCCGGATAGAGATCCTTCACGTGCCCCTCCCACGCGCACTTGTTCAACCGCCCGCAGCGGATCAGCCAAGGCTCTTGCGCGTGGGTGAACAGCTCCTTCTTGCTGCAACTCGGGCACTTGCCCTGGCGCAGCCACTTGCCGGCCGTCTTGAGCCCGTAGTCCGCACGCAGCCGGTCAGTGATGTTGTCTCGAAGATTGGCATCCATGTATTGCCTTCCCCCTTCAAGCCGCAGCGACGGAAGTCGGAACAACCATCTGCTTTTCGTGAGTGAAGTTGGCCTCGACGATCGCGCGGGCCAGTGGTGGGCAGACGCTGTTGCCGATCAGGCGCACCTGGACGTATTTCGGCACCGGCTTTCCATTGGCCTGGTCGAACCGGTAGGAGGCTGGGAAGCCTTGGGCCATGGCCAGTTCGTGCGGCTGAAGCATGCGCATGCCGATGTCGGTGATGACGTACTGCTCGCCGTCGATCGTGACGGTGACCAGTTGGAGCCGGTCCTTCGTCGTGATGGTCGGCGCCGGGGCCTGTAGGTCGCGACCGGTCTCGCCGGAGCCGCTGCCGTAGTAGGGGGCGAGGAAAGCGGCGACCGTAGCGGCATGCGTTCCGCCGGCGCAGATCGTGGATAGCGGATCGCGCGGGTCGCGCCCGCCCCTATCGCCCCCCTTCAGGTTGAGCATGGTCACCGCTACCGGGGCGTTGTGATCGGTGGCCGTTACGGTCGGCAGTGGCTTCCGCATGTCGTCACCGACCACGCCGGTGTAGTGCTTGGCGAGGAAGGCCGAGACCACGCCGATCGGCGCACATCCGCCTGGGTTTACGCCGGGACGGGTGACGTTGGCGTTGGCCGTGATGGTGTGCATGGGTTCGTCTGCCCGGTGGCCGATTGCCCCGGTTCTGAACTTGGTGATATGCGGGGCGACCACGGCGAAGCTCCCGCCCTTCGGCCAGGCAGTGATCGTGCGCAGTGGCTCGGTTGTCGGCTGGACTCTGTCGCCGCCGTTGCCGTAGTTGGCGATCGGCACGATGAACGGGTCGCCGCTCTCGACCACGTAGCGCATGACGCCCTTGGCGATCCGTCGCAGGGTGTTGTCGGCCAGCGGACGGGCGCGATCGAAGATGGACGGGCAGGGCAGTGACCAGTCGATGCACTCGGCCGCGGTCCGGTGGGGTTTCATCCGGCCGGCGCGCACTTCCCGCGAGTCAGGCGCGCCGTGGCTAGGCTTCGGCCAGGTGATGGGCAGGCCGTCACGCCGGGCGACCAGGAACATCCGCCGGCGGATAGTCGGGGCCCCGTAGTCGCTGGCGCGCAGGATCTTCCAGTCGACGGCGTAGCCGTGGCGCTTGAGCGTGCGGACGAAGGAGCGGAACGTCTGCCCCTTGCGATCCGGATCCGGCACGACCTTGCCGTCCCGCTTGATCAACGGGCCCCAATCGAGGAACTCCTCGACGTTTTCGAGCGCGATCATCCGCGGTTTCACCCTGGCTGCCCATCGAGCGGCCACCCAGGCGAGGCCACGCACGCTTTTGGATACCGGACGCCCGCCCTTGGCCTTGCTGTGGTGCCGGCAGTCAGGCGAGAACCAGGCGAGCCCGACGGGCATGCCGTGGGTGGCCTGCTCCGGGTCAATGTCCCACACGTCGGCCACGGCATGCTCGCTGCCGGCGTGGTTTTCCGTGTGGATGGAGATCGCCGCTTCGTCGTGGTTGATGGCGAGATCGACCGGGCGGCCCAAGGCCTGCTCGATGCCCTCGGATGCGCCACCGCCGCCGGCGAAATTGTCGACCAGCAGCTCGTGGCCGAACAGGTCGAAGTTGGGAGGCATCTTGCTCATGCCACCACCTCCCGGCTCTCGGCCATCTCGCGAATCACCTCCATGCTTTGGGTCACCCCGGTGACCAGCCGCGCGCAGTGGGCGGCGTCCTTCACGGCGTGGTGCTTGGTGTCCGGGTCCTGCTTGGGCAGCACGATGCCGAACTGCTCGGAAAGCTCGGTGCAGTAGGTGCGGGCATCGCGGACGTGGCGGTAGTGGATTGGGAAATCACCGGCCACGCCGGCCCGCTCGACCAACCCCTGGAGGATGCGCATGTCGAACTCGGCGCCCCACGCCCACCAGGTGGCGTCATCCGGCGACCGAGCGTCCACGCTCTCCAGCCAGGCACTCAAGCGCCACAGCATCTCCCAGGGGCCGTTGCAGTTGTAATTCCCCCCGGCGGACAGAATGGGGCGCTCATCTGCCAGACAGTCGCGCGTGGCCTGGTCGGAATAGCCGCCCGCCTCGGCCATGCTCGGCACCGTGTTCGCAGTGACGAACGCCGTCACGCACTCGTCCGCCGGCAGCGAGCGGTCGAAGACCACCGCGCCGATCTCCACCACCGCCGGCAAATGCTCCCGGCTGGTGCTCAACGTCTCCAGGTCGATCGCAATGTCGATTCGCTTTCTCTGTGTCATATCCATGTCCTCCGAAAAAATAAGCCGCGCGTGGCGGCCAGTCGGTCGGGCCGATCCCGGCCCGGTGTGTTCAGTGCGTCGGCTTCCCGGTCTCGGGAATCGACAGGTCAGGGGTGGCCAGCGCCCACACGAAAGAGCGCGGCTTGCCGCGGCGAACCACCTCGCCGCGCCGGTACAGGTAGGAGAGCGTCAGGCTGATGTCGATCCGCTCCAGCTGTTCGCCCAGGTCCTCGGCGATCACCGGCATGTGGGCGCCGCCCGGGTACTCCGCGAGCGCATCCCGCACCAGGCGAACGCGATCACCGCGCATCGCCCACCCCCTGATCAGCCAGCCAGACCACCCCGGCCGGGGTGATCATCGGGCGCTGGTAGTAGGTGATCTCCCCGGTGCCGGGGTGGCGGTAGCTGCTGCTTTTAACCGCCATCAGGCCTTGCTCTACGTACGGCGCGCACGGCTTGTTGTTGCCCTTGTGGATCAGGCCGAACCGCCGCAGTTCGCGGAATAGCTCCTGGCGGCCGATGCCGAGCATCGCGGCGGCGGTGTCGACGGTGTAGTGGTCTGGCAGGTACGGGCTGCGGTATTCCGGCCCGGTGGTGCGTTGGGTTTGCATGGCGGCCTCCCGTTATTCGCTGCGCCCGGAACCGGGGCGCTTGTGGAACAGATACCAGTGGGCCGGCAGGACCGGCGTGCCCCGGCGACGGGCGTAGAAGGCGCGCAGCCGGCGGTTGTTGCGCTCGGCTTCCTGGGCTTCCCGCTCGAGTTCCCGGCTGGGCTGGTAGCGGATCTCGCGTCGTGTCAGTACCTCACGCATGGCTTGCCTCCTGGTTTCCTTCTCCCTTGCCGGCATTGATGAACAGAATCACCTGGCCGTCTTCATCGACGATCTGCACCTTGGCCTGGCCGATGCTGGCCAGCAGTGCCGCCGCCGGGCGGATGTGCTTTAGGTTCTCGGCGTCGAAGTCGATGACGTTGCGCCACGCGCCGGTGGTGTTGAGTTGCAGCTTGTGTTTCATCGCTTGTTGTCCTCCGTGCAGGGCAGCGCGTTTTCGCGCCGAATGTGGGGGGAAAGTGGGATGGCCACGTCCGGATCGGGCACGGCGCTGGGGGAAAGGGTTCGTACCGGGGTGATGCAGGCGACCCAGACGTAACCGCACTCGTCGTTGGCGCAGGTGCAGCGAAGTTCCTTGTAGGTCGGGGTGACTTGGGTCGACTTGCCGACGCGGGCCTTCGATTGGCAGTGCGGGCAGATCAGCATGTACGTCTTCATCCATCAGCCTCCGAGTTGCTTGAAACGGGCGAATAGCTCGAGCGCGCGGGCGAAGTCCTCGTGCATTTCCCGATGGATGGCGGAAAGGGCTTTCTCGTCGATGTCCCCCTCCAGCGCCTCGTTGATCGCCGCGGCCGTCTCGCCGATGTCCTTGGTCCACCGGGCGTAGGCATTCAGCAGCTCGACGTCGGAGCAGTTGCCCGGCTTTGGCAGCGGGATGGCGGCGTGGCCGAGCATTGCCGCCTCGGCGTGGAGGATTCGGTAGTCCTGGCTGATCGCCTGGATGGTTACCGACTCGGAAAGCGTTAGGTGGTGGCTGTCGATGGTGGGGTTGACCTTGTTCGACAGGGTCCCCGGGTTCATGCCGGCCAGCGGTGCTAGGGCGACCGCGCCGCCCGGGAAGTCGTGGACCACGGCGTGTTTCGCCGCGTCCAGGTTCGAGACGGAAAACTCCGGATGTGAGCTAACGGATGACGTTCTCGTAGTCACTGGGCGGCTCCTTGCCGAACATCGGCCATGTGGGAAGCAGGGATCAGATCAATCGGGAACGCGTCCGGGAGCAGCTGCGCCGGGGTGACCTGCCAGCCGGCGGCCAGCGCGATCTTCACGACGTGCCGGGCGGGAACGCCCCGAGTGAGCCAATTGCTCACGTTGTCCGGCGTCACGCCGCAGGCATCCGCCACGGCATCACGGCCGCCGGCGAGTTGGATGGCGCGTCGCAACGCGTCCTGGGGGGTGTTCGTTTTCATGGCAGTTCTCGCGTTATGTGAGCCGGTGTTAGCTAACGTAACGCAAGTTTACGGGAGGGGCAACCCCTAACAGAATGAAATTCATGAAAGCAGTCGACCGAATCGAGCAGATCATCGAGGAAAAGGGCCTGAACAAAGCCCGGTTCTGCGAACTGATGGGTGTCGGCACCAGCTATTTCAGCAACTGGAAGCGGCGGGGGTTCCCCGCCAAACGCCTGCCGAAGGCAGCGGAAATCCTTGGTGTTAGCGTCGAGGAGCTAACGTCCGACGACATCTCGTCGAGTCAGTCAGCGGTGAGAGAGCAGGGGGCTAGGTACGAACCTCACTACTCGCCGGACGTTGACATGCTGGCGTTCAGCCTCGATGCGCTGCTGCGTGAGGGGCGGATAACCGAGAAGGACATAAAGTTGATATGGCAGGTTGCCAGGCGGATGGCAGGCACCAGTGAGAACGGGAGTGGCTCATGAATACAAACCGTTTCATCTACCGAGACAGCAAGGGCGGCGTGTCGATCTGCGAGCCGGCGCTTGGGCGTGTGGTCGGCTCATTCCTGCAAGGGTTTGACGGTCAGGCGTGGCGGACCTTCGTGCTGGACCGGATCGCAGAAGAATGTCCGCACGGGGAGGAATGCGAAGACCGGGTCGAGCACTGGCGGTCATCCGACGAACCGATCCCGTCGGCCACGCCAACCGACACGGGCCTTCGGGTGGCGTTTGTCGACTTCCCCGACGATGAACTCGAGCTAATGGAAGACGAGGCGCATGCGCGCGGCGCGGCGCCGACAGTACCCCATGCCGGCGACCTCGATATTCTTTGCGTCTATGGGGAGCTAACCCCGACCCGTTTTCGGGTGAACGACCACATCATGGCCACGCTGGACAGGAACGTGTTGATTCTTAGCCAGGACGATCTGCAGTGGCTATTGGACTTCGGCGAGATCCGCGATCACGACTGATCCGACCCGGGCGTCACGCATTCCAGATCAACCACCCAGCCGCCGTCGTCCAGCCGGTGGGTGGCGGTATCCAGCACCCAGGATTGCGCCTGGATCTCCAGCGGAAAGCCGGTGAGTATGGCCGGCGTCTCGGCGCGGTAGCGTGCATCGCCGACCAGCCCGGAAAGCGACAGCGCGGCCTTGGCGGCCTGTAGCCGCTGCCACTCGGCGCGGGCGGCCTTGTCTGCCTCCACGGCGTTGGGGTAGGCGGCGCGGAGTTTGCGCCGGTGGCCCGGCTCGCCGACGATCAGATCCCGCTTTTCGCCCAGGTCCCGATCCCACCAGTGCGTGACCACGCCGGTGTAGCGCTCGCGCTGCTGTTCCTGGTAGCGGTGGGATTCGCAGTCGGACCGCCGGATGAGGATGGTCGGCAGGGCCTTGCCGCTTATGGTCCGGCCGTCGGCGCGCTTCTTGAACAACAATCGCCCGTCCTTGACCGCGAACAGCCCGCCGACGCGCTCGCCGAGCCGGGTGAGGAAGTGCAGGTCGCTCTCGCCGGTCTGGTCGATGTGCTCGATGGGGATGGCGCCCAGGTCCGGATCGAACGCGGGCGTGACGTCGTGGCGGAAGGCGATGGTGACCAGGATGTCCTCGACGGTCAGGTCATCCCACCCCTGGTCGCGCTTCTCCGTCCAGCTGCCGGCGAGATCGGCCGAGTGGGCGCGAATCTGGATCTTGTCGGGCGGCCCGCCGTGCTGGACGTCGTCGACGATGAACGCGCCCAGGTCGGTCAGCTCGCCGCCGGCCCAGCCGATGGATGCGCGCAGGGTCACGCCCGGCCGGGGCAAGGCAATGAGGTTGTCGTGGTCCACCACCGTGACATTGAGCTCGTCGGCCTGTCTGCCGCTGTGGTCGGTGAAGGCCAGCGAGTTGCCGCGCCCGGCCAGGGTGATCGGCTTGCCGTCGAGCGTGAGCTGGAAGATCGGCTGCATCAGGTGGCCCCCTGCCGATCGTCACGGGTCCGATCGGCCCAGCGCTGCTCGACCAGCCGGCGGACCGGCTCACGATCGTGGATGGGCAGATCACGTAGCCGCTCGCGCCGCTCGGCCTTCCCCCGGGCGCTGTCCACCCAGTCGGCATACCGCGCCCGCCGCCCGTCGATGGCGTTGGGCATGCTTCGGTTCCAGCTCATGGCAGCATCCCGGCGACCACGCCGCCCAGCCGGTCGGCCGAGTCGTTGGGCTGGCGCTTGAGGTCCAGCGTGAAATCGATCTGCCGGGCGGTACCGTCCTCGAACATGCGCTTCTTGCCCTCGGTCAGCCGGGTGATTTTCCAGGTACCCAGCACGCGCCCGTCACCGGCCACCAGCCACCATGCCGCGCCGGTGTCGGCCATCCGGCGCAGGCGCTCGAGGTGCACCGGCCCGCCGGTCAGCTGCGGGTAGAGCGTGCCGGTCGCACTGATGGTGTCGTTGCCGCGGCCGGTGAATTGGCTCAACGGGTCGTTGTTCACCCGGCTGGTCGAGGGCTGGCGCCACTCGGTGGCGCGGTTGAGCTCCTGCGCCGGGGTAGTGCGCAGGGAAAACAGGAAGTCGCCCAGCATCATCAGCATGGTTCAGTCCTCGTCGTAGAGCGCGCCGCCGGTGCGGCCGCGCAGGGCATCGGCTGTCTGTCGCGCGGCTGCCCGACCGATTGCCTCGGCATCCTGCCCCGGCGCGGCGTTGATGGTGATATTGATCTCGATCGGGGCGTTTGCCATGCCGCCACCGGCGGCCGCCGGACCAGCGCCACCGGCCATCCCGGCGCTTGCCGCGATGGTGATGCCGGCGGCCTGCCGGCGCAGGCGCCGGTTGAGCGCGTCGATCTTGCGCACCGGCTCGCGGGCCGAGCGGTCCAGCCCCATGGCCATGCCGGCCATGGTGTCGTCGCCGATGCTGGCGAAAACCTTGGAGGGCGAGGCGATGCCGAGCTTGTCCTTGAACCAG
>NZ_JBDODP010000029.1:0-15513 GCF_044582135.1 Guyparkeria halopsychrophila
GAACGTTCAAATTTTTCTTTGGACATGTCTTACATCCTCAACTGGAAACAAATTCTGGAGATCGCGGCGTTATCAAGCATTACCCTTGATGACATCCTCGACCACGCTCTTCGGTGCCTCGGCGTAACGACCGAACTCCATCGAGTAGGTCGCACGCCCCTGGGTCGCGGAGCGCAGGTCGGTGGCATAACCGAACATCTCGGACAGCGGGACTTCGGCCTTGATCTGCTTGCCGCCCCCATGGATGTCCTCCATGCCCTGAACCATGCCGCGACGACGGTTGACGTCGCCAATGACGTCACCCATGTACTCTTCCGGCGTCTCGATCTCGACGCTCATCATCGGCTCGAGCAGCGCCGGGCTGGCCTTCGCCGCGCCTTCCTTGAAGGCCATCGAGCCGGCCACTTTGAACGCCATCTCGTTCGAGTCGACGTCGTGGTACGAGCCGTCGTACAACGTGACGCGCACGTCGACCATCGGGTAGCCCGCGATGACGCCGTTCTGCATCTGCTCGTAGGCACCCTTGTCGACCGCAGGGATGTATTCCTTCGGCACCACGCCGCCGACGATCTTGTTGACGAACTCGTAACCGCCACCTTCTTCCATCGGCTCGATCTTGAGCTTGACGTGACCGTACTGACCGCGACCACCGGACTGGCGCACGAACTTGCCTTCCTGCTCGACCGTGCTGCGGATGGTCTCACGGTAGGCAACCTGCGGCTTGCCGATGTTCGCGTCCACCTTGAACTCGCGACGCATACGGTCGACGAGGATTTCGAGGTGCAGCTCGCCCATCCCGGAGATGATGGTCTGGCCGGACTCTTCGTCGGAACGCACGCGGAACGACGGATCTTCCTGAGCCAGACGACCCAGTGCCTGGGACATCTTCTCCTGGTCACTCTTGGTCTTGGGCTCGACGGCGACCGAGATGACCGGATCCGGGAACTCCATGCGCTCCAGGATGATCGGGCTGCTCGGGTCGCAGAGCGTCTCGCCGGTGGTGACGTTCTTCAAACCAACCGCCGCGGCGATATCGCCCGCGTAGACCGTCTTGATCTCCTCGCGGGTGTTGGAGTGCATCTGGAGAATACGACCGATGCGCTCACGGTTGCCGCGGGTGGAGTTCATGACCGCGTCACCGGCGTTGACGGTGCCCGAGTAGACCCGGAAGAACGCCAGCGAGCCGACGAACGGGTCGGTCATGATCTTGAACGCCAGCGCGGAGAACGGCTGGTCGTCGCCGGTCTTACGAATGGCTTCGGTGCCGTCCGGCAGCTCACCCTTGATGTCGGGGACTTCGGTCGGCGCCGGCAGGAATTCGATGACCGCGTCGAGCAGACGCTGCACACCCTTGTTCTTGAACGCCGTGCCACAGAGCGCCGGGATGATCTCGTTGTCGAGCGTCCGCTTGCGAATGCCCTTCTTGATCTCGTCGTCGGTCAGCTCGCCGTTCTCGAGGTACTTCTCCATCAGCTCTTCCGAAGACTCGGCAGCCGCCTCGACCATCTCTTCGCGATACTTTTCGGCATCGGCAACCAGCTCTTCCGGAATCTCGCGCTCGTCATAGGTCATGCCCATGTCGTCGGGATTCCAGAAAATCGCCTTCATGCGCAGCAGGTCGATCACGCCCTCGAAGTTCTCTTCCGCACCGATCGGAATCACGACCGGCACCGGGTTCGCCCCAAGGCGCGCCTTCAACTGGTCCATGACGCGATAGAAGTCGGAGCCCTGGCGATCCATCTTGTTGACGAATGCCAACCGGGGGACGCGGTACTTGTTGGCCTGGCGCCACACGGTCTCCGATTGCGGCTGTACGCCACCAACGGCACAGAGCACGAACACCGCGCCGTCGAGCACCCGCAAGGAGCGCTCGACTTCGATGGTGAAGTCGACGTGCCCCGGGGTGTCGATGATGTTCAAGCGGTGCTTGTCGAACTGCTGGTCCATGCCCTGCCAGAAGGCAGTGGTCGCGGCCGACGTGATGGTGATGCCGCGCTCCTGCTCTTGCTCCATCCAGTCCATGGTGGCGGCGCCGTCGTGCACTTCGCCAATCTTGTGGGACACACCGGTGTAGAACAGAATGCGCTCGGTGGTCGTGGTCTTGCCGGCATCAATGTGCGCCATGATGCCGAAGTTGCGATAGCGCTCGAGCGGAGTCGTACGGGACACGAAAAGTACCTCTTAAATAAAGCGTCGGATTACCAGCGGAAGTGGGCGAAGGCCTTGTTGGCTTCGGCCATGCGGTGCGTGTCTTCACGCTTCTTCACAGCGGAACCACGACCTTCGGCGGCATCCATCAGCTCGCCGGCGAGCTTGGCGGCCATGGTCTTCTCGCCACGCTTGCGCGATGCCTCGATCAGCCAGCGCATGGCGAGCGACGAACGACGCACCGGCCGCACTTCGACCGGCACCTGGTAGGTGGCACCGCCCACACGGCGGGACTTGACCTCGACCGACGGAGCGACGTTTTCCAACGCCTTCTCGACGACCTCGACCGGATGACCCTTGCCCTTTTCCTCGACGGTATCCATCGCGGAGTAAAGGATCCGCTCGGCGACGGCCTTCTTGCCGCTGAGCATGATCATGTTGATAAATTTTGCGACGGTGACATTGCCGAATTTCGGATCCGGCAGAATCTCGCGCTTGGGGACTTCTCTTCTTCTGGGCATGTCAAATCCTACCGTTGATTAGCTCTTCGGACGCTTGGCGCCGTACTTCGAACGACCCTGACGGCGCTTCTCGACACCCTGGGTATCGAGGCTGCCGCGGACGACGTGATAGCGCACACCCGGGAGATCCTTCACACGACCGCCGCGAATTAGCACGACCGAGTGCTCCTGCAGGTTGTGACCTTCACCACCGATGTAACCGGTGACCTCGTAACCCGACGTCAGGCGCACACGAGCGACCTTACGCAGGGCCGAGTTCGGCTTCTTCGGGGTGGTGGTGTAAACGCGCGTGCAAACACCGCGACGCTGGGGGCAGCGCTCCAGCGCCGGCACGCTGGTCTTTTCGACCATGCGCTTGCGCGGCTTGCGCACTAGCTGATTGATAGTAGCCATGTATCCGTATTCTCCGACCAAAAACTAGCACGACGGGCACAGTTGCCCGCCGTAAAGGGCAGTGATTCTATGCAGTTGCCGCGTTGCTGTCAACGCGAGCTCACTCTTGGTTGCCATTCTCCTCGGCAGCAGCCTCCACCTCGGCGGCCTCAGCCGGCGCACCGAACAGGTCATTGGCCTGATCGAGCGCGGCGTGACGCCGACGGCGACGCTCCTCGTGGTGCGCCAGGCCGGTACCTGCCGGGATGAGGCGACCGACGATGACGTTCTCCTTGAGGCCACGCAGTTCGTCGCGACCGCCGCGGGTGGCGGCGTCCGTGAGCACTCGGGTGGTCTCCTGGAACGATGCTGCGGAGATGAACGACTCGGTCACCAGGGATGCCTTGGTGATACCGAGCAACATCGGCTCGGCCCTCGCCGGGAACTTGCCGTCCTTCTCCAGCGCCGCGCTCTCCTCGACCAGCCGCGCCTTGTCGACCTGATCACCACGCAGGTAACCGGAATCGCCCGTTTCGACGATCTCGACCTTGCGCAGCATCTGGCGAACGATCACCTCGATGTGCTTGTCATCGATGCCAACGCCCTGCAGGCGGTACACGTCCTGGATTTCCTTGACGATGTAGTTCGCCAGATCCGCGATGCCACGCAAACGCAGGATGTCGTGCGGAGCAAGTTCGCCATCGGCGATGATCTCGCCCCGGTCGACGTGCTCGCCCTCGAAGACGTTGATCACGCGGTATTTTGGAATCAACTCTTCGTGGTTCTCGCCGTTCTCGTCGGTGATCACCAGGCGCTGCTTGCCCTTGGTCTCCTTGCCGAAGCTGACCGTACCGGTGTGCTCGGCGAGGATGGCCGGCTCCTTGGGCTTGCGGGCCTCGAAAAGATCCGCCACCCGCGGCAGACCGCCGGTGATGTCGCGGGTCTTCTGCGACTCCTGCGGAATGCGGGCGACCACGTCACCCACCTGCACCTCGGCCCCATCGGTGATACCGATGATGGCGCCGGCCGGCAGCACGTAGATCGCCGGGATCTCGGTCCCCGGCAGATTGACGGGATCACCGGACTGGTCCAGCAGGGCGATCGCCGGGCGCAGATCCTTGGCGGTGCCCGAGCGCTGGGCCGGGTCGATGATGATCTGCGAGGACAGGCCGGTGATCTCGTCGGTCTCGGTCTTCACCGATTGACCGTCGACGAAGTCAGAGAACCGGGCGAAACCTTCCACCTCACTGACAACCGGGTGAGTGTGCGGATCCCAGTTGGCCAGCGTGGTACCGGCGTCGACCTTTTCGCTTTCCTTGACCCGGATGACCGAGCCGTAGGGCACCTTGTAGCGCTCACGCTCACGGCCCTGCTCGTCCAGCACGCCCAGCTCGCCGGAGCGCGTGACCGCGACCAAATCGGCGTCGCGGTTCTTGACCGTCCGCAGGTTGTGCAAGCGGACCGTACCGGTGGCCTTGTTCTCCACGGAACTGGCCGCGGCAGAACGTGAGGCCGCCCCGCCGATGTGGAAGGTACGCATGGTCAGCTGGGTACCCGGCTCACCGATCGACTGGGCAGCCATGACACCAACCGCCTCACCGAGGTTGACCGGCTCGCCGCGCGCCAAGTCACGCCCGTAGCACTTGGCACAGACGCCGTGACGCGCCTCACAGGTGATCGCTGAGCGGACCCAGACCTCGTCGATACCCGACTGCTCGATGCGGGCGACCATCGCCTCATCGATCAGCGTGCCGGCCGGCAGCAAGACTTCCTCGGTGCCCGGCACGACCAGGTCCTTGGCGATCACACGACCCAGGATCCGGTTGCCCAGCGCCTCGACTACGTCGCCACCCTCGATCACGGCGGTCATCTTCAACCCGTCAGTGGTGGTGCCACAATCGGTCGAGGTGACTACCAGATCCTGCGCCACGTCGACCAGGCGACGGGTGAGGTAACCGGAGTTCGCCGTCTTCAGTGCGGTATCCGCCAGGCCCTTCCGTGCGCCGTGGGTGGAGATGAAGTACTGCAGTACGTTCAGACCCTCGCGGAAGTTCGCGGTGATCGGCGTCTCGATGATCGAGCCGTCCGGCTTGGTCATCAGGCCACGCATGCCGGCCAACTGCCGGATCTGCGCCGCCGAACCCCGGGCGCCGGAGTCCGCCATCATGAAGATGGCGTTGAACGAGTTCTGCGTGACGTCGTTACCGTTCTTGTCTTTCACGGTGTGCGCGCCCAGCTGCTCCATCATCGAACGGGAGATGGAATCGTTGGCACGCGACCAGATGTCGACGACCTTGTTGTAACGCTCCTTCTCGGTCACGAGACCCTGACCGTACTGGTCCTGGATCTCCTTGACCTCGGCCTCCGCGGCCGCCAGTTCGGCGTCCTTGGATTCCGGAACAATCATATCGTCCGAACAGATGGAGATACCCGAGCGAGTCGCGTAGCGAAAGCCCGTGTACATCAGCTGATCGGCGAAGACGACCGTGTCCTTCAGACCCAGATGACGATAGATATAGTTGAGCAGCGCCGAGATGGGCTTCTTGCCCATGTCCTTGTTGATCTGCGCGAAGGGAATACCCTCCGGCACGATCCGGTACAGCAGGGCCCGGCCCACGGTCGTCTCGACGATCGCGGTCTTGGATTCGACCGTGCCGTCTTCCTCACGGGTCCAGTCGGTGATCCGCACGCGCACCAGCGCGCCCAGCTCGACCTGGCCGTTGTCGTAGGCGCGCTGCACCTCGTCGAGGTCCGCGAAGATCATGTCTTCGCCACGGGCATTCACCTTGGAACGCGTCATGTAGTAGATGCCGAGCACGATGTCCTGCGACGGCACGATGACCGGGTCACCGGAGGCCGGCGACAGGACGTTGTTGGTCGACATCATCAACGCGCGCGCTTCCGACTGCGCCTCGAGCGACAGCGGCACGTGCACGGCCATCTGGTCGCCGTCGAAGTCGGCGTTGTAGGCCGAGCAGACCAGCGGGTGCAGCTGGATCGCCTTGCCCTCGATCAGGGTCGGCTCGAACGCCTGGATGCCCAGACGGTGCAGGGTCGGCGCGCGGTTGAGCAGCACCGGGTGCTCGCGGATGACTTCCTCGAGCACGTCCCAGACCTCGGCACCTTCACGCTCGACCAGCTTCTTGGCCGCCTTGATGGTGGTGGCGAGACCACGACGATGCAGCTTGCCGAAGATGAACGGCTTGAACAGCTCGAGCGCCATCTTCTTGGGCAGACCACACTGGTGCAGGCGCAGGGTCGGGCCGACCACGATGACCGAGCGGCCCGAGTAGTCGACACGCTTGCCCAACAGGTTCTGGCGGAAACGGCCCTGCTTGCCCTTGATCATGTCGGCGAGCGACTTCAAGGGGCGCTTGTTGGTGCCGGTTACGGCGCGCCCACGGCGGCCGTTGTCCAGCAGGGAGTCGACCGACTCCTGCAGCATGCGCTTCTCGTTGCGCAGGATGATGTCCGGCGCGTTGATCTCGAGCAGGCGCTTGAGGCGGTTGTTGCGGTTGATGACCCGGCGATAGAGATCGTTGAGGTCACTGGTCGCAAACCGACCGCCATCCAGCGGCACCAGCGGACGCAGGTCCGGCGGCAGCACCGGCAGCTGGGTCAGGACCAGCCACTCCGGGCGGTTGCCGGAGGAGCGGAACGATTCCAGCAGCTTCAAGCGCTTGGTGATGCGCTTGATCTTGGTCTCGGAACCGGTCTCGACCAGCTCGTCGCGCAGCTTGAGGATCTCGTCGTCCAGCACGATCTCCTTGAGGAGCTTCTGGATCGACTCGGCGCCCATGCCGGCCTCGAATTCGTCGCCGAACTGCTCGAGTGCCTCGATGTACATCTCGTCGGTAAGCAGATCGCCCTTGTTCAGGGTGGTCATGCCCGGCTCGGTGACGATGAATGCCTCGAAATATAGCACCCGCTCGATGTCGCGCAAGGTCATGTCCAGCAGCAAGCCGATGCGCGAGGGCAGCGACTTGAGGAACCAGATGTGCGCCACCGGGCAGGCCAGCTCGATGTGGCCCATGCGCTCGCGGCGCACCTTGGACAGCGTCACCTCGACGCCGCACTTCTCGCACACCACACCGCGGTGCTTGAGGCGCTTGTACTTGCCACAGAGGCACTCGTAGTCCCGCACCGGACCGAAGATCTTGGCGCAGAAAAGGCCATCGCGCTCCGGCTTGAAGGTGCGGTAGTTGATGGTCTCCGGCTTTTTCACTTCACCGAACGACCAGGAACGGATCATCTCCGGGGAGGCCAGCGAGATACGGATGTGGTCGAAGTCCTCTTCGCCGACCTCGTGGTTCATCAGATTAAGCAATTCTTTCATTGACTACCTGCCTAACGTGTTCTGTCACACGGCACCATGGACCCGGGCACCTGCCCGGATGGCCCATGCCCCGGAAATCACTTGTCGTCTTGTTCCAGCTCGATGTTGATCCCGAGCGAACGAATCTCCTTCAACAGCACGTTGAAGGACTCCGGCATGCCCGCATCCATACGGTGATCGCCATCGACGATGTTCTTGTACATCTTGTTCCGGCCATCGACGTCGTCCGACTTGACCGTCAGCATCTCCTGCAGCGTGTACGCCGCACCGTATGCCTCCAGTGCCCAGACCTCCATCTCGCCGAAGCGCTGGCCGCCGAACTGCGCCTTGCCGCCCAGCGGCTGCTGGGTGACCAGGCTGTACGGCCCCGTCGAACGGGCGTGCATCTTGTCGTCGACCAGGTGGTTGAGCTTCAGGATGTACATGTAACCGACGGTGGTCTGGCGCTCGAACGGCTCGCCACTGCGACCGTCGTACAACTGCACCTGGCCGTTCTCGGGCATCTCGGCGAGCTTGAGCATGTGCTTGACCTCGTCCTCGACCGCACCGTCGAAGACCGGCGTCGCCATCGGCACGCCCTTCTTGAGGTTGCCGGCCATTTCGATCAGCTCGTCGTCGGTCAGGCTGTCGAGATCCACGGTCGGCTCTTCGCGGTGGTTGTAGACCTTGTCGAGGAACTCACGCACTTCCTTGATCGCCTTTGCGCGCTCGAGCTTGAGGCGTTTCTCGATCTGGTGACCCAGACCGCGAGCCGCCAGGCCCAAGTGCGTCTCGAGGATCTGACCGATGTTCATCCGCGACGGAACACCCAGCGGATTGAGGCAGATGTCTACCGGCGTGCCGTCTTCCATGTACGGCATGTCTTCCTCGGGCACGATCATCGAGATGACACCCTTGTTGCCGTGACGGCCGGCGAGCTTGTCGCCCGGCTGGATGCGACGCTTGACCGCCACATACACCTTGACCATCTTGAGCACGCCCGGCTGCAGGTCATCACCCTGCTGGATCTTGCGTTTCTTGTCTTCGAAACGTGCCTCGGCATCGGCCTTCTCACGCTCGAGCTGGGCCTTGTATTCCTCCAGCGCACTGGCGGCGGCCTCGTCTTCGACGCGGATCTCGAACCACTTGGTCGGATCGACCTTGCTCAACTGGGCCGCGGTGATCTTGCCGCCGGCCTTGACGCCAGTCGGACCACCGACGGCAACCTTGCCCACCAACAGTTCGCGGACACGGGCCTGGATATCGCCCTCGATGATGCGCATGCGATCCTTGAGATCCTTGCGCACCGCGTCGAGGTCGTCCTCTTCGATCGAACGGGCCCGGCTATCCTTCTCGATGCCGTCACGGGTGAAGACACGGACGTCGATGACGGTGCCTTCGATACCCTGCGGAACGCGAAGCGAAGTGTCCTTCACGTCCGAGGCCTTCTCACCGAAGATGGCTCGCAGGAGCTTTTCCTCCGGGGTGAGCTGGGTTTCGCCCTTCGGCGTCACCTTGCCCACCAGGATGTCGTTGGGACTGACCTCGGCCCCGATGTGCACCACACCGGCCTGGTCGAGCTTGTTCAACAGGTTCTCGGCGACGTTCGGAATGTCCGAGGTGATCTCTTCGGCGCCCAGCTTGGTGTCACGGGCAACGCAGTTGAGCTCCTCGATGTGGATGGTGGTGAAACGATCTTCACGCACCACTCGCTCGGACATGAGGATGGAATCCTCGAAGTTGTAACCGTTCCACGGCATGAAGGCACAGAACATGTTCTGCCCCAGTGCCAGCTCGCCCATGTCGACCGACGGACCGTCGGCGAGTACGTCGCCCTTCTCGATCTGATCACCCACCTTGACCAGCGGACGCTGGTTGATGCAGGTGTTCTGGTTCGAGCGGGTGTACTTGGTGAGGTTGTAGATATCCACACCAACCTCGCCCTGGGTGGCCTCCTCGGCCTTGACCCGGACCACGACGCGAGAGGCGTCGACGCGATCGACCAGACCGCCACGCTTGGCGACCACGCAGGCGCCGGAGTCGGTGGCGACCACGCGCTCCATGCCGGTACCCACCAGCGGCTTGTCCGCCTTGAGGGTCGGCACGGCCTGGCGCTGCATGTTCGAGCCCATCAGGGCGCGGTTGGCGTCATCGTGCTCCAGGAACGGGATGATTGAGGCGGCCACCGACACGATCTGCTTCGGCGAGACGTCCATGTACTGGATCTCGACCGGGTCGGAGAGCATGAACTCGCCCGACTTGCGCGCGGAGATCAGCTCACCGGTCAGCGTGCCATCCTCGGCCAGCGGCGCGTTCGCCTGGGCGATGGTGAACTTCTCTTCCTCGTAGGCCGACAGCCAGTCGACGTCGGCGGTTACCTTGCCACCGACCACCTTGCGATACGGCGTCTCGAGGAACCCGTAGGCATTGGTCTGCGCGAACACGGCCAGCGAGTTGATCAGGCCGATGTTCGGGCCTTCCGGCGTCTCGATCGGGCAGACCCGACCGTAGTGCGTGGTGTGTACGTCACGCACCTCGAAACCGGCGCGCTCACGGGTGAGACCACCCGGCCCCAGCGCCGAGATACGCCGCTTGTGCGTGACCTCGGAGAGCGGGTTGTTCTGGTCCATGAACTGCGACAGCTGCGAGGAACCGAAGAACTCCTTCACCGCGGCCGCGACCGGCTTGGCGTTGATCAGGTCTTGCGGGGTCAGGCCCTCGCTCTCGGCCTGGGTCAGGCGCTCCTTGACGGCGCGCTCGACCCGAACCAGGCCGATGCGGAACACGTTCTCCGCCATCTCGCCCACCGAGCGAATGCGACGATTGCCCAGGTGGTCGATGTCGTCGGTCTTGCCATTGCCGTTACGGATGGCGATCAGTTCCATCAGCACGTCGAGGATATCGGACAGATTGCCGCTTTCCTCGAGCCGCTTCTTGGCTTCGGCGTTGCCGCCCTTCGCCAGACGGCCGAAATATTTGGCGTCATAGAGGATGCCCGGACCGGAGTCACCCTCGCGCTCGAGGCGGCGGTTGAATTTCATCCGGCCGACCTCGGACAGGTCGTAACGCTCTTCAGAGAAGAACAGGCCGTGGAACAGGCCTTCGGCCGCATCCTTGGTCGGCGGCTCACCCGGGCGCATCATCTTGTAGATCTCGACCATCGCTTCGAGCGGGGTGGTCGACGGATCGTTGCGCAGGGTCAGCGACATGTACGGGCCGCGATCGACCTCGTTGTAGTACAGCGTCTGGAACGATTCGATACCGGCCTTCTGGAAGGTGGCCAGCATTTCTTCGGTGATCTCGTCGTTGGCGTTCGCGATCACTTCACCGCTGTCGGTGTCGACCACGTCCTTGGCCAGCGTGCGACCCACGACGAAGTCCGCCGGCACCGGCAAGCTGCCAATCTTGGCGTTGTTGAGATCACGCACGTGCTTGGCGGTGATGCGCTTGCCCGCCTTGATCACGGTCTCGCCCTCGACCTCGATGTCAAAGGCCGCATCCGTGCCCTTGAGGCGCTCGGGCACCAATGTGAGGGCGAGATCCTCGCCATCGACACGGAACTCGTCGTGCTCGAAGAAGATGTCGAGCATCTCTTCGTTGTTGTAGCCCAGCGCGCGCAACAGGATGGACGCCGGGATCTTGCGGCGACGGTCGATGCGCACGTAGACGAGGTCTTTCTGGTCGAACTCGAAATCGAGCCACGAGCCGCGGTACGGAATGACGCGGGCGGAGAACAGCATCCGCTTGGAGGTCGTGGTCTTGCCCTTGTCGTGGTCGAAGAACACGCCCGGCGAACGGTGCAGCTGGGAGACGATGACCCGCTCGGTACCGTTGACGACAAAGGTGCCGCTTTCGGTCTGCAGCGGGATCTCGCCCATGTAGACATCCTGCTCGCGGATATCCTTGACGACCTTGGAGCCTGCCGGGGCCTCCTTGTCGTAGATCACCAGCCGCAGCTTGACGCGCAGCGGTGCCGAGTAAGTCAGGCCGCGCACCTGGCATTCGCGCACGTCGAACGCCGGCTCACCGAAGTGATAGTCGACGTAGTCGATTTCAGCATTGCCCGAATGGCTTGCGATCGGAAACACCGAACCCAGCGCCGCGTGGAGCCCGATATTGCGGCGCTCCTTCTGTACCACACCCTGCTGCAGGAAACCTTCGTAGGATTTCACCTGCGTGGTCAACAGATAGGGGACCGGCAGGACCTCGGCTCGCTTGCCGAAATCCTTGCGGATTCGCTTCTTCTCAGTGAATGAATAGCTCATCTACTTTCCTCGTCGGGACAATCTGAGTGTGATCGCCAGCAAACTGGCGATGCACGCCGTGGCGCGCGGGGATCCGTTCCCCCTGAGTGGGGCGGCAACCGGCCGCCCCGGGCAACCTTTCGCGATCAGACCGATAATCCGATCGCGAAAGGACACCCAACAAGCGCGTAAAGGCCGGCGACCCGAAGGCCACCAGCCTGTACTTGGGTGCTGTGGTTAAGCGACCCTTGCACTCGTTTACTTGAGCTCGACGGAAGCGCCTGCCTCTTCGAGCTTGGCCTTCATGCTCTCGCCTTCTGCCTTCTCGACGGCTTCCTTGATGGTGCTCGGAGCACCTTCGACCAGCTCCTTGGCTTCCTTGAGGCCCAGACCGGTCAGCTCACGGGTTGCCTTGATCACGGAAACCTTGTTGGCGCCGAACGAGGTCATGACCACGTCGAATTCGGTCTGCTCTTCAGCAGCAGCGGCGCCTTCGCCACCACCAGCTGCCGGAGCGGCTGCAACGGCGGCTGCCGCGCTTACGCCGAACTTCTCTTCCATGTCGGAGATCAGTTCAACGACCTCCATGACGGACATGTTGGAGATCGCTTCGAGGATATCGTCTTTTGAAACTGCCATGATTGAGTACCTGAAAAGTGATGAAAAAGGTTAAGCCGCTTCTTTCTGGTCGCGAATCGCTGCCACGGTGCGCACCAGCTTGCCCGGTACCTCGTTGAAGGTACGGGCCAGCTTGGTGACCGGCGCCTGCATGGTCGCCATGAGGAGCGCAAGCGCTTCATCACGGGTCGGCAGGCTGGCAACGCGTTCAAGAGCGGAAGCCGGGAGGAGTTCGCCACCCAAGGACACGAACTGGACTTCAAGCTGCGACATATCCTTGGTCGCGTCCTTCATCAGACGCGCCGCGGAGCCCAGGTCGTCCATCGAGAACGCGAGGATGAGCGGACCACGCAGGGCCTCGCTCATGCATTCGTACTCGGTGCCTTCCAGGGCGCGCTTGGCCAGTGTGTTCTTGACGACCCGCAGGTAAACACCCTGCTCACGCGCCTTGACGCGAAGCTCGGTGACCTGCGAGACCGTCAAGCCTCGATACTCGACGCCAACCGCCGAGTAAGCCTTGGATGCAACCTCGGCGACTTCTGCGACAACCAACTTCTTACGATCGAAGGTTAATGCCACGTCTCTTACCTACGGTTGCAAAGGGACAAGCCCTTTTCGTTTGAAACCGATTCGCGCGGTGCACGAATCGCCCTTCTCAACGGCCACCCAGACATGAAATCATCGGGACTCTGACCGTCTGCGCAGGCTTTCTCGATTAAGCGGAAGAGCGAGCTCGTCCGCGCCTGCGGTCTTTGACGCCACCGGAATCAATACCGGCAGTCCAAAGAACGTCGCCGGCCTCGACACGACGGTCGAGGCCGGTTATTCGTGGTTTGCGTCGCGTATTACTCCGCGAGCGAACCTTGGTCTACCACCAGGCCCGGGCCCATCGTGGTGGAAACCGATACGCGCTTCATGAACACGCCCTTGGCCGCGGACGGCTTGGCCTTGTTCAGGTCACCGACCAGGGCATTGAGGTTTTCGATCAGCGCTGCCGGCTCGAAATCCACCTTGCCGATGGTGCAGTGAATAATGCCGTTCTTATCAGTGCGGTAACGCACCTGACCCGCCTTGGCGTTCTTGACCGCGGTAGCGACATCGGTGGACACCGTACCCACCTTCGGGTTCGGCATCAGGCCACGCGGGCCCAGGATCTGACCCAGCTGACCGACGACACGCATCGCGTCCGGCGAGGCAATCACGACGTCGAAGTCCATGCGGCCTTGCTTAATCTCGCCGGCCAGGTCATCCATGCCGACGATGTCCGCACCGGCTTCCGTGGCCGCCTCGGCGTTCGCGCCCTGGGCAAAGACGGCAACGCGCACGTCCTGGCCGGTGCCACGCGGCAATACGGTGGAACCACGAACCATCTGGTCCGAGCGACGCGGGTCGACGCCCAAGTTAACGGCCACATCGACCGACTCGTTGAACTTAACCGTGGACACTTCCTTCAGCAGGGCGAAGGCTTCTTCGGCACCGTACTGGCGGTTGCGATCGATCTTGTCGGCGATTTGCTTCTGACGCTTGCTCAACTTGGCCATCTCACACACCCTCCACATTCAGGCCCATGCTGCGGGCGCTACCGGCAATGGTGCGCACACGGGCGTCGAGATCCTTGGCCGTCAGGTCCGGCTCCTTGGTCTTGGCAATTTCTTCGAGCTGATCACGGGTGACGGTGCCGACCTTGGTCGTGTTCGGCTCGGCAGACCCGCTCTTGATGCCAACGGCCTTCTTCAGAAGGATCGCGGCCGGCGGGGTCTTCATGATGAAGGTGAACGACTTGTCCTGATAGACAGTGATCACCACCGGGACCGGAAGGCCCGGCTCCACGTTGCCCGACGCGGCGTTGAACTCCTTGCAGAAGCCCATGATGTTGACGCCGTGCTGACCCAGGGCGGGACCGATCGGGGGCGACGGGTTGGCCTGACCGGCAGGCACCTGAAGCTTGATGTAAGCGGAGACTTTCTTAGCCATGATGACCTCTCAAGTGGGTAGTAGCGCCCGACGCCGAGCCGGGCTCCCCGTGTGTCGACAATTCAGGTCTTTTCGACCTGGTCGAAATTCAGCTCCACCGGGGTGGAACGTCCGAAAATGCTGACCGCGACGCGCAGGCGACTCTTCTCGTAGTTGACTTCCTCGACCGTGCCGGTGAAATCGTTGAACGGGCCGTCGCAGACACGCACCATTTCGCCGACATCGAACAATGTCTTCGGCTTGGGCTTCTCGGTCGAATCCTTCATCCGGTTGAGGATCTGATCCGCTTCGCGCTCGCTGATCGGCGACGGTCTGCCGCCCGAGTTGCCGATAAAGCCCAGCACGCGCGGCACCGACTTGATCAGATGCCACGCCTCGTCGGTCATGTCGACCTGAACCAGCACGTAACCCGGGAAGAATTTGCGCTCGGAACGACGCTTCACGCCGTCGCGCATCTCGACCACTTCCTCGGAGGGAACCAGGATCTCACCGAACAGGTCCTGCAGGCCGGCGCGCTCGATGCGCTCGGCCAGCGCCTTCTTGACGCTGTTTTCATACTGTGAGAACGCCTGGACGACGTACCAGCGCATCGCCATGTAAAGTCTCCTAACCGGTAATGCTGCGAACGATCCAACCCAACAACGAGTCGACGCCCCAGAGGAACAGGCCGATCAGGATGACGAGCAGGATGACCACCAGGGTCGTCTGCGTCGCTTCCTGACGCGTCGGCCAGACCATCTTCTTGACCTCGAGACGCGAGTCGAAGGTGAACTGCCAGATCGACCGTCCGACAGCCGTGGTATACGCCACGGCAATCGCGAGCCCCGCGCCTGCCACTACCGCCAGGATGCGTAGGAACAACGGCTGGCCATCTAGCAGGTAATAACCCACGATGCCGGCGATGATCAGCAGGATCGCAAACGCGATCTTGGCTGAATCGAGGCCAGACGACGTGGGCTGCACGGACTTTTCCGACATGTTAGGAACTCACGCTTCAAAGACAGCACCCGCCGGCCGGCGAACCGGACCCGGCGGGCACCCCCTGCACGGAAGTGGCAGGGCAGGAGGGACTCGAACCCACAACCTACGGTTTTGGAGACCGTTGCTCTGCCAGTTGAGCTACTGCCCTAGATTTTTTCGCCTACCGCGAAAAAAGAGCGCGAAGTCTATCCGACCCCGCGCCGCATTGCAACCCGTTGCGGGTTACTCGATGATCTTGGAAACGACGCCGGCGCCGACGGTACGACCGCCTTCGCGGACAGCAAAACGCAGACCTTCTTCCATCGCGATCGGCGCGATCAGCGTGACGGTCATCGCCACG
>NZ_JBDODP010000003.1:0-174399 GCF_044582135.1 Guyparkeria halopsychrophila
CAGTCGAGAATCCTCAATCGGTTTCATTTCGCACTGGCCACGGGGGGCGTTCTCTTCCTCGGTCAGTCCGAGACACCGGCATCGGCCGACTCCCTGTTTACGGCGATTGACGCGCGAGAACGTCTGTTCCGCAAGCGAGGCGGCACGTCGACTCGGCTGATTCCGAGCCTCTTCAAGTCCCTGCCAAGATCCAGCCATTTTCCCGTCGAGGCAGACACGGAGAGCCTGCTCGAGGCCGTGGTATCGCAACTGAATGCCACGGTGGCGTTGTGCGAACCGAACGGCGATATCCGACATACCGCCGGCGAGGTGGAGCGGTTCTTCCAATTCCCGCGGGGCAAGGCAGTTCACCAGATCACCGACGTGATCGCCCAACCGTTCCGCAATGAATTGTTCTCCTTGCTGCATCGGATGAGGCAATCGCCTCAGCGCTTGTTCGGGCGAGAACGCGACGACGTCGGCCAGCGCTGGCGGCTTTCGCTGCGGCCGGTTCCCGACCAGGACGCCAACCGCATTTTGGTGTGCATTGAACGGTTGTGCCGGGTGCCGGAACGCCCCGATCGATCGGATGCCGAGTCGGAGACGGACGAGAACGCCGCCGCGGATGGCGACGTGCAATCGTTGATGAAGGAGTTGGCCAAGACCAACGAGGAGATGCAGTCGCTCAGTGAGGAGGCGCAGGCATCCAACGAGGAATTCCAGGCGACCAATGAAGAGTTGCATGCTGCCAACGAGGAACTGCAGGCGTCGAACGAGGAGTTGAGTGCGCTCAACGACGAACTGAATACAAAGACGGAACAGTTGCAGTCACTGACGGACGAATACCGCCATTTGTACGACGCGATGGAGTTTCCGGTTCTCGTATTCGACACAAAACAACATTTGCAACGCTTCAATCTGGCGGCGAAGGAGATCCTCGACCTGCGCTCGGCGTTCATCGGCCGGCCCGTCGAGCGATTGCGTCTGCCCGCGGCTCTGGACGGTCTGAAGAAGGACCTCGCCCAGGCTCGCGTCGAGGTCAAATCCCACAAGAAGGTCGTGCCGATCCAAGGGGGGGAGTGGCAGCAAATGGTGACCCCGGGCTGCCAAGAGGCGGGCGAGGTCGAGTTGCTGGTCGTCACCCTGGTCGACATTACCGAGATTCGGCGCACGCGCAGTGAGCTGGCGGCATCGCGGGCCCACCTGGATGCGTTGATGAGCAACAGCACGGTGCTCATCAGCAGCAAGGGCCTGGATGGTCGGTACCAGTTTGCCAACCCGGCCTTCCTCAAGGCGTTTGACTTGAGCCTCGAGGAGACACTGGGCCGAACCGACTTCGAATTATTCTCTCACCCGCTGGCCGGCAGCATGTGGACCACTGACCTCGAGGTGATGCGCACGGGCAGCGCCAACGTGGTCGAACATGAATTTGATGCCGGCGAAAGCCGACGGGTCTATCGCTCGACCCATCAGTTGTTGCTGGATGAAAACGGCGCGCCGGAACGATTGCTGATCGAGGCAGATGACGTAACGACGAGAAGGCGGATCGAGCAGAATCTGCGGGTCTCCGCCCAGGTCTTCGAGCAGGCCGGTGAGGCGATCATGGTGACGGATGCCAACACCGTGATCACCTCCGTCAACCAGGCTTTCACCGAGATTACGGGCTATCCGGCCGAGGAGGCCATTGGTTGCCGGGTGGCTGATCTGCTTCAGTCCGATGAAAACCCCAGCAGGCTTTACGAGGAGCTCTGGGACGGCGTGCAGCGGACCGGGCTGTGGCGGGGTGAACTCCTCAATCGCCGCAAAAACGGCGAGCTCTTTCCCGAGTGGCTGACGATTACCCGGACCGCGGGAGACGGCGACGCTTACTACGTGGCGGTCTTTTCAGACATCTCGAAGCTCAAGGACTCGCAAAAGCACGCCCAATACCTGGCAACCCATGATGAGTTGACCGGCTTGCCCAGTCGCTCGGTGTTTTCCGACCGCCTAGACTCCGCCATGTCCTCGGCCCGGCGGCATGAGGGAGTGGTGGGGGTGATGTTCCTTGATCTGGATAATTTCAAGGCCGTCAACGATACCCTCGGCCATGACGTGGGTGATGTGTTGCTGATCGAGGCGGCCAAACGATTGTCGGGCGTTCTGGGCGAAGTGGATACGGTCTCGCGCATGGGTGGGGACGAGTTCACGATCATTCTTTCGGACACCAGCGTGGATGGTGCCAAGCATGCGGCTAATCGCATCCTGGAGGCCTTTCGCGAGTCATTTGTTGTCGACGATCGGCGTCTGTTTATCACGGCGAGCATTGGCATCGCCTTTTTCCCTGACGACGGTCGCGAGATCACCACCTTGATCAAGGCGGCCGACATGGCGATGTACCGGGCCAAGGACAGTGGCCGCAACGGCTTCGAGGTCTTCCAGAAGGAACTCGAAGCCCGCTTGATCCGGCATTACCGGGTCGAGTCGGCGCTGCGCGCTGCATTGCAGACCGAAGCGTTGAAGCTCGTGTTTCAGCCGCAGTTCGAGATTGTGGACGGGATGCCTGTCTGTAGCGCAGAGGTCTTGCTGCGATGGACCGATCCCACGCTGGGGGCGGTCTCGCCGGCCGAGTTCATCTTGATCGCCGAATCCAGCGAAATGATCATCGAAATCGATCATTACGTGATCGAGCGGTCGATACGTGCAATCGCCCAGTGGACCAGTGAGGGCTTTGCCGGCGTTCCGCTGTCGATCAACCTATCCGTGCGTAGCTTGAGAGAAGCCCGGATGCCCGATTACTTGATCGGTCGGCTCGCCTACTACGGTGTGGCCGCGGATCAGATACAGATCGAGATTACCGAAGGGGCGCTTGTCGATCGCACGAGCGTGGTGATTGGCAATATCGAAAGGCTGCGGGAAGCCAATATTCCATTCGCCGTGGATGACTTTGGCACCGGCTACTCTTCGTTGAGTTACCTCAAACGGCTGCCATTGACGGAACTGAAGATCGACAAGAGTTTTGTCGATGGTCTGGGCGGCAACGACCGCAATGACGAGAGCATTGCGCAGGCCATTCTCGTCATGGGGCAAGCGCTCGGCCTTCGCACCTTGGCGGAAGGGGTTGAGACCGAGATACAACTCGAGTGGCTGAGAGCGCATGGATGCGACCGAGTGCAAGGCTTTCTGTGCGCGCGGCCCATGAGCTTCGAGGACTTCACTGCCTATCTGCGCAACACAAAGTAACGAGCCAGAATGCCTTTGGTCTACGACTGACGAGCTTGTCTCGCATCGTAAAGCTATGCCAGTGAAGTAGGCGCCCGGCCATGGAGTGAGGGTATTTCGCCTGTCGATAGGCTTTATCGGGGGTTAGCCGTGCGTGTGCAAGAAACCCACGTTCGCTGGCTGCGGGGGTGGGGTGAGGGGCCGTTTGCTTGATTGTCCCTGCGCGTGATTACGGGGCTGCCAACTCGAGCAAGGGACGCTAGCTGTAAGGGGCAACTGGTCTCAAGGGCCAGTCGCCGTATGGCAGGAGTTAAAGCTTGCGTTCGAAGTCGTCGACCTGCTCACGCGCCTCATCCTTGCTGATGCCATACCGTTCCTGCACCTTGCCGACCAGGTAGTCACGGTGACCTTCGGCCTGGTCGAGGTCGTCATCGGTCAGTTTCCCCCAGTGCTCCTTCATACTGCCCTTGATCTGTTTCCATTTGCCTTTGATGCGGTCTGAATCCATGAGGATTCCTCCCAGTGATATGTAAAGAGACCTGTAATCGCACTCGCGATGCCGGGGCGCATAATGAAGCTAGTAAGGGCCTTCGGTGTTGTCAAATGCGGCCAGACGCAAGCTGACGGCGCTGCCGAGATGCGCAGAGGGGCCCATTTACGTGGCTGCCTACTTGGTTGCCGCCGTACGTTCCCACCCACCAGAGACGTGATCCATGACCGCCAATCTGTTTGAAAACCTGCCCGCGCAGCTAACGGAGGAGTGGTTCGACACCCTGGTCGAGGCCGAGAACGTGGCGGTGGAACGCATCGTCTCGCGTGGCCACAGCTCGCCGGCCTCCGAGTGGTACGACCAGCCGCGGAACGAGTGGGTGGTCGTGCTCAAGGGGCGTGGCGTGGTGGCCTTTGAGAACGGCGAGGAGGCCGCCCTCGGGCCGGGCGACCATCTGAGCATTCCCGCGCACTGCCGGCATCGCGTGGCGTGGACTGCTCCGGACGAGGACACGGTCTGGCTGGCCGTGCATTACGACTGACCTTCGAGGCGTGCTTGGCGTAAGCGCTCGTCCCGCTCGCATCGGGCGGGGCGCTCGGCAGTGGCCCCCCGTTCAGAAGAAGTACCGGCGGATGTCGCGTTCGAGCAGCTGGCGCGAGCGGCCGCCGTTGCCGCCGAAGTGCAGTTGGTGCAGACGGCGGACGACGGGGCGGAAGGCGTCGACCACCCGCGGGTCGAAGTGGCTGCCGGCGTCGTCGCGGATGATGCCCCAGGCGGTCTCGAACGGCATGGCCTCCTTGTAGGGGCGCGGCGAACACAGCGCATCGAAGACGTCGGCGACGGCGAAGATCCGCGCGTTGAGGGGGATATCCTCGCCGGCCAGTCCGCGCGGGTAGCCGCTGCCGTCCCATTTCTCGTGGTGGTAGGCGATCACGTCGCGGGCCTCGTCGAGCGAGGGGATGCCCTGAACGATGTCCTCGCCCTGCGGGACGTGCGAGCGCATCAACGCCATTTCCTGGTCGTCGAGTTTGCCGGGCTTGAGCAGGATGCGGTCGGGCACGCCGATCTTGCCGACGTCGTGGAGCAGGGCGCCGGAGAGCAAAGCGCGCATCGGTTTCTTGCCCAGGCCGAGGCGCTCGCCAATGGCCATGGCGATGTCGGTGACGCGGTAGTTGTGGTCGCCGGTGTCGGAGTCGCGCTTGGCCACGGCCTTGCCCATGGCCTCGAGCAGGGCGATGTGGGAGGCGAGCAGGTCGCGGGACTTGCGGTCGTTCTCGTCGTTGAGGTGGACCACGATCGGGTAGATCACCAGCCCGCAGGCGATGGCGGCGAGTGCGGCCATCAGCGCGGCGGCGAGTGTGGCGTCGAGCATGTTCTGCCGCTGCCAGTCGGGCACCAGCCGCACCCCCTCGAAATAGGCGATGGGGGCATCCGTTGCGGCGCCATCGAAGAGCGGCACGGTAACGCGCAGCACCCAGCGGCCATCCGCTGAATACAGGGCCTGGTAGCTCGGCTCCTGGGAAAGCACGCTGCTGTGATCGTCGATCTGCGATTCGAGCCGCTTGCCCGCCGGCGTGCTCCAGTCGGCCAGCAGCGTGCCGTCCTGGTCGTAGACCTCGGCAATCTCGAACAGTCCGCCGGCCAGTGTCTTGGCGGCCCGGGTAGCGATGGCCTCGCCGTCCGGGCCGTTGAGGTCGGCGACGTCGAACTGGCCGATCATCCGCCGGGATTCCTCCACGGCCAGCTGGACCGTGGCATGCTCGGCACTCTCTTGCGCGACGAACCACGCGGCGGTACTGGCGGCGATGGCAAGCAGGGTGCTCACCAGGGCGATCAGGATGGCTGCCTTGCGTCGGTATGAATTCATGCCGCTTCCCTTGCGAAAAGACCCTTGCGAAAAGCCCCGTTATCCGTACGGCTATCTTCGCATGGTTGGATCATGGAGTGGGCGGACATGCCGGCCGGGCGAAGCGGCAGTTCGGTGCGCGTGTGCCACACTGCGTGGGCGTCCGCCCCGATCCATTCAACCCAAGGAATCCAAGGAAATCACGCCATGGCTGCTGCCGGTCTACTCACCCTACTCGATGACATCACCGTGTTGCTCGACGATGTCGCCGTCTATTCCAAGGTCGCCGCCAAGAACACCGCCGGGGTGCTCGGCGATGACCTCGCGCTCAATGCCCAGCAGGTGACCGGCGTGGGGGCCAGCCGCGAGTTGCCGGTCGTCTGGGCGGTGGCCAAGGGGTCGTTCCTCAACAAGCTGATCCTGGTGCCGGCAGCCTTGTTGATCAGTGCTTTCCTGCCATGGCTGATCACGCCACTCCTGATTCTCGGCGGGCTGTTCCTGTGCTTCGAGGGCGCGGAGAAGATCGCCCACAAGTTGCTGCACAGCCCCGAGGAGGACGAGGCGCACCGGCAGGAGCTGCGTGAGACCGTCGCCGACGAGAAAAAGGACATCAAGCAGGCGGAAAAGGGGAAGATCCGTGGGGCGATCCGCACGGACTTCATCCTCTCGGCCGAGATCATCGTGATTGCGCTGGGCGCGGCAAGTGCGGCCGGGATCTGGACGCAGGCGGTGGTGGTGTCATTGGTCGCGCTGGTGGCCACGGTCGGGGTCTACGGGCTGGTCGCCGGGATCGTGCGCTTCGATGACTGGGGCCTGGCGCTGGTGAAGGGCGCGGGCGAGGAGGCCTGGGGGCGCTTCAAGGAGGCGCTCGGGCGCGGGATTCTGGTCGCCATGCCGACGTTCATGCGCGGGTTGTCGATCGTCGGGATGGCCGCGATGTTCCTGGTCGGTGGTGGGATCCTCGTCCACGGCCTGCCGTTTTTGCACCATCTTCTCGAACGGTTCGATCCTGGCTTCGAGGGTGCGGCAGGGCTAATCATCCCGATGCTGTTCAACGGGGTCGTGGGCCTGATCGCCGGGGCGATCGTGCTGGCGGGCGTGACCGGGTTTCAGCGGGCCCGGCAGGCACTCTGAAAATGGCTGGGCCGACCGGGGCGGACAGGATGTGGTGGCGAGAGGTGCGGCGATGGCCGGAAGGCGTCTAGCCTGGCGACGGCCCGCCGATTGACGCGAGAACCAGAAATGCTTACGACATAACGCAAGCGCCCGCCGGATTGGCGGGCGTTGTCGTTGGTGCTGGACCACGCTGGGCGGGTCAGTCGGTCGGCATTACCGAGGAATGGTGATGCACGATCAGCCACTGGCCGTCGCGGTTCTCCCAGACGAACGTGTAGCGGGCCGGGACGTCGCGGGTCTCGTCGCCGTCGGTGACGCGGAAGGTGTAGGTGCCGGCGTCGGTCAGCTTGTTGCAGCCGAGCTTCACGTTGCGGGTGTTGATGGTGCCGACCGGTCGCTTTTCCAGGAAGTGTTCGAAGTAGTCCTGGATTTCCGCGTGCGTGGTGCGGGGCACGTTGGAGACGGTGGGCAGCAGCACAGCCTCTTCGGCGTACAGGGCGGTGACGCGACGGGCATCGCCGGTCCGCAGGGCGTTGTTCCACTGGTCGAACAATTCTTCGGCCAGTCGGCGCGTGGCCGGGGCGCAGACCACGCAGCTTTCGTCGGCGGGCACGTCGATCGCTCGGAAGTCACTGCCAGTGCCGGTGACCGAGCGATACGCGTCGCGATGGGACGAGCCCATGCTCAGGCGCGAGTTCGGCGCATCGTCGGCACTGAGAAAGCGGGAGCCACTGATGCGCGGGCGGTTGCTGCTGGTCACTGATCGGTCTCCGTCACGATTCGAAAGGGCCGGGAACTGCCGCCAGGAAATACGGCGAGAAAGCCTTCCGGAAGCCCGCCATTGTAGGGATTCCGGGCCTTGCTGTCATTCCCGGATCGGCGAACGCTGGTGTTCCGTCTTCATGCCTTGTTCGACAACTTCGAAATCACGGCGCGCACCGTGTGCCCGACCGTGGCCGTCGTTCGTCGAGGTGGAATGCTGCGGGAATCAGGGTTCGGCTCGCTTCGATATTTTTCCATGACAACGTGGTGACGACTGGCCTACAGTGGACCGGTGGGCGTCCCGGAGACTTCCGGGGCTGTCACTCACCAAGGCCGGCCGCCTTCCCGCGGTACGGTCTGATCACGATAAAGGTGTGATGCTCATGGCAGAGAAGATGGACGCGGAACGCGGTTTCTACCGCAACGGCAACATCCAGGTCGAACAGGCCAACGACGGCATGTACCTCGTGCAACGACCCGCCCGTCGACCTCGCAAGGGATCGACCAACGGCCGCATGGCGGTGCCGGGTGATATGGAGACCCTCTACGAGACCAAGGTGTTTGATGACGCGGTGGACCATGCCCGCTCCCTTGCCCAGGCAAGCTGACCCCGAGGCATACGACTGAAGGGTCCGGGTCGCACAAGCGGCCCCCAGACGACGAAGCCCGAATCCACTGGATTCGGGCTTTTTCGTTGGCTGGAAAAGTGGGCCACGGTGTCCCACCGAGCCAGGACCGGGGCTCAACGCATCTTGCGCGTCTTGTCGACCATGCGCAGGGTCGAGCGGCTGTTGTTCAGTCGCGTGACCATGGAGACGGGGGCCCAGCGCAGCTCGAAGGACTCGTCGTTGCCCGGGACGGGCACGTTGTCGTCGATTTCCACCAGGTAACGGATGTCGATGTGGTGGTGAGGCTGGGCGTCCGGGTGGGGCTCCTGCGTGGCATGGATGTCGACGTCGAAGATCTCGTCGCCGACCAGCCGGACATGCTCGGGCGAGACACCCGTCTCCTCGACGCACTCCCTGAAGGCCACGGCGCGCATGTCGGTGTCGCCATCGGCATGCCCGCCGGGCTGCAACCAGCAGTCGAGCTTCTTGTGGTGCATCAGGAGCACCGCGGTACGCGAGGGGTTGACCACCCAGGTGGACGCCGAGACGTGTGCGGGCAGGTGCTCGCGGTAGAAGGTATCGGGGTGCGTGGCAACGAACTGCCGCGCGCGCTGGACGAAAGCGGCCTCGTCAAGGTGGCGCGTCTCGTAGCGGGCGAGTTGGTCTAGCAGATCATTGCGATGCATGGCTCAAGGCACCCCGAAAAACTACTGCGCCGTCCGATTGCTGCGTCACGTGCTCGTTCACTCCTCGCCTATCAAGATGATATGTCTCGTCGCTCACTGCGCGGCTCCTTGCACTCGAACGTGCTCATCACGTTTTTCGAGGCGCCTTGATTAGGATTAGGTGAACGCGGGGTTCTTGATCGCGGCGATGGCCGCCCGGGCGGCCTCGTCGACATTGCCCTCGGTGCCGGCGATCGTCAGGCGACCGTACTTGCCCACCGCGCGCACGTCGATCAGCGAAATGTTGGCTGCCTTTTCCGCCTGGTTGGCGGCGTAGACGACATAACCGGCCGGCTCGACCTCGAGGATGAACATGCTCTGGTCGGGCAGGATCATGTTGCCACGGCGGTTCTGACGGTTGATCAGGACCGTGTGGTCCGGTGTCATGCCACGAATGATCTCCTGCCAGGCAATCTCGCAGGGTTGGCGTTCGGTCTGTTCGCGGCCGAGGTACTCCAAGATGGTATTGCCGGCCTGGACGACGTCGCTCTGCACGCGATGGTGGATGACCATCGAGCCGAATGCCCGCTCGACCACCTGCTGCGCCAGGCGCACGCTGGAGGCCTTGAGCGCGATGTCGGTCAACCGGTGGACGGCCATGCCCGGCGAGACCTCGACCCACAGGCAGGCATCGCCCGGAATGGGCAAAAAGCCCTGGGACGCCGTCGCCATGTACTCCGCCACCTGGGGCTGGAGCGAGTCGATAAAGACGTATGTCCGGAGTTCGATCATCGAGCGGGGACCTTGGCGTAAGCCAGTTCACGTATCAGGAAAGGTCGAGTGCCGGCGAGTCTACCATCAGCGCGAACGGTGAGGCATTTCGATCCCTTATGGGTGCCATACGTTAGACAACGTCCGCGTGGATGCGATGCCGCTCACTGGGGCCCCTGAGATATGCCTTAATCCGGGCAGCTGCTGTGTTGCCGGCCTTGGAAAAACGATCCGTTCGGCAGCGGACGAGTCCCTCGCGTCTGCCTCGTTCAAGGTGCGCAGAGCGCTATCGTATTCGTGCAGACTTGGCCACGCACAATCCCACGTGCGGGTGGCGCGCAGAATGTAGACTTGACCTTCACGCTTGGGTATACGTGCTCGATAAGCAGTTGACTGCGTCCCACAGGCGAGGGCCTCGATCGATGACCAACAATCTCGCTGATTTCCTGCCGTACACGGATTTCCACACTGCCTGTCAGGCGGTGCTGGCGCATTTGAGCGAACGCACGGGGCTCGGGTTGTGGATGATGACCCGCACTGAGGGTGAGGACTGGATCGTGCTCCAGGCCGAGGGAGATCGGTATACGGTCGCCGGCGGAGATGTGCTGCACTGGACAGACTCATTCTGTTCGCTGATGGTTGTGGGCAAGGGGCCGCAGGTCGCGCCACAGGCTGACGAGGTGCCGGCCTACCGTGAGGCGCCAATCGGCCTGCAGGTGCCGATCGGGGCATACGTCGGCGTGCCGGTCCTCCGTGATGATGGGGAGTTGTTCGGCACCCTCTGCGCGATCGACCCTGACGGCCCAGCCGGAGGCACTCACTGACGAATTGCCGCTGGTCCGGCTGCTCGCCCGGTTGCTGGGCAGCATCCTCGAGTCCGAATTGCGTGGCGTGGATTTGGCGCGCGCGCTTCAGGACGTTCGGGAGGAAGCAAGCCGTGACCCGCTCACCGGCCTGCTCAATCGTCGGGGCTGGAAAGAACGGGTCGAAATCGAGGAGCATCGTGCGCGGCGCTATGGCAGCCCGGCGACCGTGTTCATCATTGATTTGGATCGTCTCAAGGAGACCAACGACGGTCAGGGACATGAGGCCGGTGACCATCTGCTGGTGCGAGCCGGACAGGCGCTGCGCGCAGCCATGCGCGATACCGATGCCGTGGCGCGCAATGGCGGAGACGAATTTGCCGTGCTCTGCGTGGAGAGTGGCGCGGATGGCGGTCAACGCATCGAGAATAAGATTCGCCGGGCACTGGCCGAGGCCGGAGTCGAGGCATCGGTGGGCTGGTCGGCACGCGATCCGCGTCAGGATATCGACTCGGCCATTGTGAAAGCCGACCGCCACATGCTCGAAGAGAAACTGGCCGGGCGGGGAGACGCGGGAAGCAATTGATGACGTGGTTCGGACGATCAAGTCGCTGGCTGCTGGCCGGTGTTTTGCTGGCACTGGCCGGTTGCGGCGAGCCGGCGCTCGAACCGCTGCCGCGCGATGCCACCATCCTGGCGTTCGGCGACAGCCTGACCGAGGGCGTGGGGGCACCCGAGGGCGCAGCCTATCCCGAGCAGCTTGCCCGGCTGACGGGGTGGACGGTGGTCAACGCCGGCGTGGCCGGTGAGACCACGGCCGAGGGGCTCCGGCGCCTGCCCGAGGCACTCAAGGCCCATGCCCCGGCACTGATGATCCTGCTGATGGGCGGAAACGACGTGCTGCGCAATCACGATCTGGCCGTGGCCAAGCGCAATCTTGGCGACATGATCGAGCAGGCCCAGGCAAGCGGCGTGGCGGTGGTGCTGGTCGGCGTGCCGGAGAAGTCGTTGTTCTCGCAGTCCGCGCCCCTTTACGAGCAACTGGCCGAGGAGCACGGCGTGGTGCTGGTCGATGACCTGGTCGCCGGTCTGTTGCGTCGCCCGGGGTACAAGGCCGACGCCGTGCACCTTAACGCCGAGGGCTATCGCGCCATGGCCGAGCGGCTTGCCGAGGTGCTGCGCGACGAGGGAGCGTTGTAGCGCAGGTGGACAACACCCGCCCGGCGCGGCACGATCGACCTCGTGGTTTACGGTTGTGACACTGACGATAAGGCAAGGAAAAACGCATGAATATCCAAATTGAGCTCGTTCCCTTGATCTCGCTGGCCGCAGGCATCGCGATCCTGGTGGTTCCCAAGCTGCTCAACTACATCGTGGCGATCTATCTGATCGTTCTCGGTGTGCTGGGGCTACTGGGCTACGGTTTCTGATAATCGCCAAGGTGGCGGGACCATTTCTGAACTCCACGGAGGCACGACATGTACGACGGGAGTTATGGCTGGATGCCGCATGGCGGCATGTACGGACTGGGCTGGGTACTGATGGTGCTCTTCTGGGTGCTGCTGATCGTCGGTATCGTCGCGTTGATCAAATGGCTGCTCTCTTCCGGCCAGCAACGGCCATCCGAGCCGCGTGAGGGTCGGCGCACGGCACTGGACGTGCTCAAGGAACGTTATGCGCGCGGTGAAATCGACCACGAGGAGTTCGAGGAGCGCCGACGACGGTTGGACGATTGATTTGATGACACGGGGTTCCCGTGTCGTCGGCAGCGACAAAAAAGGAAGGCCGCCCATTGCTTGGGCGGCCTTTTAGCGTGGTGCCGAGTCGAGGGCGGTGAGATCAGTCCTGACCCAAGGCCTCGCGCATTCGCTTGTGCATCTCGATGCGTTCTTCGGTCATCTCCTGCTGGAGCTCGTTGAGCTCGCGGGACTTTTCCTTGATCTCGTCGTAGTCGGGTTCGTCGGCGAGTTGCAGACGTTGGAGCTCGCGCTGACGATCCTGCATTTTCTGCATGCGCTCCCAGTTTTCTTTCTGGTGTTCCTGCTGAAGCTCGCGTACCCGATCGCGCTGCTTCTCGGAAAGTGGCTCGCCGCCCCAGCCCGGTCCAGAGCCGTTCATCATCGGGCCGTAGCCACCACCAGAGCCCATCATGCCCTGACCCATCATTCCGGGACCGTAACCGGGGCCCATCATGCCTTGGCCGTAGCCGTAACCCGGCTGCATCATGCCGGGGCCGTAGCCACCACCGGGCGCGCACGGGGCACCCCCGGCCATCCCGTAGCCCTGACCATAGCCGGAGCCGTTCATCATGCCCTGGCCGTCCATGCCGCGTCGCTCCTTGTCGTCCCCGGCCAGTGCCATTGGGGCGGCGGTCAGCATGGTTGCGGCAAGGCCGCAGGCGGTGAGTTCCCGTAACAATCGTTTCTTGATCATGGCGCTTCTCCTCCTTAGGTATGGGTTGAAGGCTTGGGGCCGGGGAAGCACGCGGGTCAGCCAGTCGCCCGGAGAAACACTGGTCTCCGGGTTGGAGTGACACGCGGACTCCCCTCACGCCCCGATCGAGGAACGCCGAGCAGGCATTTGCAAAACCCGCTCAGTCGACTCCCCGTGTTGCTGATCATCCGGTATCACGGATGTCCCCGGAACGCGGCCGGGCCCATGGTCCTCGGCACCCGCTACGGCATCACCGTGAGGCGTCGAGGTGATTGTGGCGCGGCGGACCGGCGTTCCGATTCAAACATAGCACAGCAAATCAGTGCGTTATCGTTCGCAACCTACTGTTTGGGCGTGAAAAGGAAAGCATTCAGGGCAGCGTTCCTCTGCGGAATGGCTATAGTCATGTCAGGCCCGACAAGTGGGTCCCCACGCAGGGTGTCATGGGAGGGTGTCATGCGGTTTGCCGATCGACGCGAGGCCGGCCGTCAGTTGGCCGAGGCACTGGAACGCTTTCGGGGCCAACCCGGTGTGGTCTATGCGCTGCCACGGGGTGGCGTGCCCTTGGGCGCGGAAGTGGCGCGTTACCTGGGCATGCCACTAGACGTGTTGGTCCCGCGCAAGATCGGTCACCCGATGCAGCCGGAATACGCCATCTGTGCCGTGCCCGAGCAGGGCGAGCGGGTCTGCAACCCACGCGAGGAGGCCGCCGTCGACCCCCAGTGGCTGATGGACGCCGAGTCGCGCGAGCGTGTCGAGGCATCCCGGCGTCGAACCCTTTATGGGCGCGCCGCCGCGCCGTCGGTAGCCGGCAAGCTCGCGATCATCGTCGATGACGGGATTGCCACCGGGCTGACCATGCGCGCGGCCATTCGCGATGCCGGCGCTCGTGAGCCGGCCCGGGTGGTGGTCGCCATCCCGGTGGTGCCGGCCTCGACCGCCGCGCACCTGGAAACGGAGGCCGACGAACTGGTGGCCCTGGAGATCACCGACCAGTACTTGGGAGCCGTCGGCGCTTACTACGATAGCTTCCCGCAGGTGACCGACCACCAGGTCATCGCCATGCTCCAGCAGGCCACCGACCGGGAGGTGCGCAGTGAACGCTGAGCAGCAGAACGTCGAGATGCAGTTGGGCGAGGCGGTGCACGAGGGCATCCTCGGCTTGCCCGCTCAGCCGAAAGGGCTGGTGTTGTTTGCCCATGGCAGTGGCAGCAGCCGCCACAGCTCGCGCAATCAGTTCGTTGCGCGCCAACTGCACGAGGTGGGACTGGCGACGCTTTTGTTCGACCTGTTGAGCGAGTCGGAGGATGCGGTCTACGAGAATCGATTTGATATCGACCGGCTGGCCGATCGACTGGTACAGGCCTCCGCCTGGGTGGCCGAGCAGCCCGAACTGGCGGATCTGCCGCAAGGGTATTTCGGCGCCAGCACCGGCGCGGCGGCGGCGCTCAAGGCCGCCGCGCAGCTCCCCGAGACCATCCGGGCGGTGGTCTCGCGAGGCGGTCGCCCCGACCTGGCGGGCGAGGCATTGCCGCAGGTAGTCGCACCCACTTTGCTGATTGTCGGTGGGGCAGATGCGCAGGTCATCGAACTCAACTGCCTTGCTCGCGAGCGCCTGCAGGCCACCACCGAACTGGCCGTCGTGCCGGGGGCCACGCACCTGTTCGAGGAACCGGGCACCCTGTTCCAGGCCGCGCGGCTGGCCGCCGAGTGGTTCACCCGCTGGCTGATCCCGACCTAGGTGACCCATGGGACGGGAGGCACTCGATACCGCCATCGCCCGACAGGTATGGGTGAGCCGTTACCGGTACGCCGACGAGCCGGGCATCGAGGCCACGTGGCAGCGCGTGGCGCGGGCACTGGCGACGGTCGAAGCCGAACCGGCGGTCTGGGAGCGGCGGTTTGCCGATCTGCTGGCTGACTTTCGCTTCCTCCCGGGAGGTCGCATCCTGGCTGGGGCCGGCACCAATCGCCATGTAACGCTGTTCAACTGCTTTGTCATGGGCACGATCGAGGACTCCATGGATGGGATCTTCGAGGCGCTCAAGGAAGGCGCGATCACCATGCAGCAAGGCGGCGGCGTCGGCTACGACTTCTCCACGTTGCGCCCGGCCGGCTCGGCAGCTCGACACGCCGGCACGATCGCCTCGGGGCCGGTCTCGTTCATGCGCATCTGGGACAGCATGTGCGCCACCATTCTCTCCACCGGCGCCCGACGCGGGGCGATGATGGCCACCCTGCGGGTCGATCACCCGGATATCGAGTCGTTTGTCAACGACAAGCATCGCTCCGGGGAACTCACGCATTTCAATTGCTCGGTGTTGGTGACCGATGCCTTCATGGCCGCGGTACACGCCGATGCGGATTGGCCGCTGGTCTTCCCGGCCGCCGCGCTGGAGGGCATGAGCGGGGAGGGCACGAGCGGGGAGGGCACCGGCGAAACGGTTCGGCGTGATTGGCCCGGGTTCGACGAGCCGGTGGCCTGCCCGGTGATCCGGCGTGTGCGTGCCCACGAGCTCTGGGAGCACATCATGCGGGCGAGCTATGATCACGCCGAGCCGGGTGTGCTGTTCATCGACCGGATCAACCAGTGGAACAACCTGGGCGATCGTGAACGCATCTCGGCCACCAACCCCTGCGGCGAGATCCCGCTGCCGCCCTACGGGGCCTGTGATCTCGGCTCGATCAACCTGACGCGCTTCGTGAGCGATGCGTTCACGTCGCGGGCGACGCTGGACCGCGACGGGCTGGAAGCGACCGCCCGGCTGGCGGTGCGCTTTCTCGACAACGTGATCGATGCCTCGTCGTTCCCGTTGCCCGCGCAGGCCGAGCAGGCGCGCGGCAGCCGACGGATCGGCCTGGGCGTCACCGGACTGGCCGATGCGCTGATCATGCTGGGGCTGCATTACGACAGCCCCGAGGCGCGCGAACAGGCCGGCGCGGTCATGCAGGCGATCACGCACGCGGCCTATCGCGCCTCGATCGAACTGGCACGGGAGAAACGGCCGTTTCCATTCTTCGAGGTTGCCCACTTCCTTGACCGGCCGTTTGTCCGGTCGCTGCCGGGCGACATCCGCGCCGGGATCGCCCGCGATGGCATTCGCAACAGCCATCTGACCGCGATCGCGCCCACCGGCACCATCAGCCTGCTGGCGGGAAACGTATCGTCTGGAATCGAGCCGATCTTTCGTCGCGAACTGTGTCGCTCGGTGCTCACCGGCGACGGTACGCGTGAGTCGTTTCGCCTTGAAGACCGGGCCTGGCATGAATGGCACACCGGGCATCCGCACGGCGAGGCACCGGACACCTTCGTCGAAGCCGAAACCTTGCTGCCCGAGGCGCATCTGGCCATGCAGGCCGCGTTGCAGCCATATGTCGACAGCGCGATTTCCAAGACCATCAACGTGCCGGAATCGATGCCGTTCACCGACTTCGAGGCCATCTATCAGCGCGCCTTCGAACTGGGGCTGAAAGGTTGCACCACCTACCGCCCCAACCCGATCACCGGCGCGATCCTGCAGGATGTGGCCACGGCCACCCCCTGCTGCGACATGGAGCGCGAGGTCGACTGAGCACCACGTTTGTCTCCAGAAAGCCATGTGCTGACCGGAGATTTTTCGCCGAGCGGTGTCGTAAATCGCGTACCGGGCACCAATAAAAACCCACCGGATTTACGCCGACGGAGGCTTCCCATGACCATAAACCTAGAGATTATCCCGCTGATCTCACTTGGCGCCGGATTGCCATCCTGATCATCCCCAAGCTCCTCAACTACATCGTGGCCATCTACCTAATCGTGCTGGGCGTGCTCGGCTTGTTGGGTCAGGGATTTCTGAATCCGACCCGGCGTTCCCGGGGAGGGCCGGGGGTGCCGGAGAGGGCGAATAGGGTGTGTCCGGGACATGCAACCGTACAAGCGGATGTCAACCGTGGAGTTTCTTCGTGATCTCGGCAACGTGCCGACCCTGATAGCGGGCGATGGTCAGCTCCATCTCGCTGGGCTGGCGGCTGCCATCGCCTCTTGCCAGGGTGCCGGCCCCGTAGGGGCCGCCACCGCGTGGCTCGGAGATGTCGAACATCTCGGGGATGCCGTAAGGAGTGCCGACGATCACCATCCCTAAGTGCGCCAGGGTGTTCCAGGTGGAGGTGATGGTGGTTTCGTTGCCCGCACCGGTGCCGGTGGAGGTGAACACGCTGCCGACCTTGCCGATCAGCTTGCCTTCGGCCCAGAGGCTGCCGGTCTGGTCGAGGAAGTTGCGCATCTGCGCGGCCATGTTGCCGAAGCGTGTGGGGGTGCCGATGATCACGGCGTCGTAGTCACCCAGTTCTTTCGGGTCGGCGACGGACGCGGGCTGGTCGAGCTTGGCGCCGGCCTTCTTTGCTGTCTCCTCGTCCATCAGCTCCGGCACGCGCTTGATCGTCACCTCGGTACCGTCGACTTCCCGCGCGCCCTCCGCGACGGCTTGCGCCATCGTTTCGATGTGGCCGTACATGGAGTAATAGAGAACGAGAACTTTGCTCATGCGTTTACCTCGATGTGGTGGTTGATGCGTGGTCAGTGATGGATTTAATGGTTGGCCGATGGTCTGTTGCGGATGCCGGCAAGGGTAGACCACGACGCGAATCGTTGGAGAAATCTGGGGAGGCTGTCGGCGCGATTCCCATGCTAATCAAGGGGTTATTTATTCATCATGGCATGCTAATGTTTTGCGCCAAATAGAATGGAAATAAGGGGAACAGGGATGAGTTTCTACCGATCTAAGCACGTTTTTCGTGCGCTGGCCTGGGGCATGGTCTCCATGGGTATCCTCATGGGGGCGATCTTCCCGTTGGTGGGCGTGCAGATGGGTATCTCGGCGGATCTGGCGCTCTCACCGGCCTTCATCGGTACAACGCTGGCTGCGGGCCTGATCGTCGGTGGGCTGAACTTCGCGCTGGCCAGTCGCATCGTCCGCCCGCGGCTACGTCGACTGACCAGTCGGATGCGCCAGGTGCGCGCGGCGATGGACCAGGCCACCTATTCCGGGGACTGGTCGCAATGTGATCCGGCCGTCTGTCAGCTCAAGGAGCAGGCGGAAGACGAGCTCGGCGACGTGGCCGACAGCTACAACGCGCTTTTGCAGGCGTTGCATGCGGCCCACCTCGTCGAAGAGCGCATTCAGAACTTCAACAACACCCTTTCCAGCCAGCTCGATCTGCATGATCTGAGCGAGCAGGCCCTGGCGCTGTTGATCGAGCACTCGGTGGCCGATGGCGGCGCGATCATCTTGGAAAAGCAGGGCGAGTGGACGATTCCCGCCTCCATGGGATTGATCGAGCCCGAGGCGATCCTCAAGAGCTCCGCGCTGCAGGCGGCCCACGAGCAGGCCGTGGTGCGACGCTACGACCTGCCCGACGAGGTCAAGGTTGATGCGGTGCTCTCGCATTTCACCCCCAGCGACGTGCTGCTGTTGCCGATCAAGCACCATGGGCTGCTGCTGGGCTGGGTGGTGCTGGCCGCGGCCTCCCCCTTTAGCGACAACACCACCCGCCTGCTGCCGCTGATGATCCAGGGACTGGGTATGGCGTTGAACAACGCCTTGTTGCACGACGACCTGCAACGGGTCGCGGCGCTGGACCCGTTGACCGGTCTTTACAACCGTCGTTTCGGCATGAAGCGACTCGATGAGGAGCTGGCCCGGATCCAGCGCAACCAGACGCCGATGTCATTGATCATCGTCGATCTGGATCACTTCAAGCGCCTCAACGACACCTACGGGCACCTGGCCGGCGACAAGGTGCTGGTGCGCGCGGCCAGCGTCATCCGCGACATGCTGCGCAAGGGCGACGTGGTGATGCGTTACGGTGGCGAGGAGTTCATCGCCATTCTGCCCGGTTCGGATATCAAGGATGGGCAGGAAGTGGCCGAGCGGATTCGCTTTGCCCTGGCCCAGAGCCAGGTGGAGTTTGCCGGGCATACCCTGTCTGTGACCGCCAGCCTCGGGGTTGCCTGCACCGCCAACGATCGTCTGACCAGCGCCGAGCCGCTGATGAAGCTGGCCGACTCGCGCTTGTATGCCGCCAAGTCGGGCGGGCGCGATCGCGTGATCGCCGAGGGGGCCGGCGAGGCGTTAGCCAGTTAAGCCGATTCGAGTCCTCGCCCGTTGGTGCGACGCATCATCCCCAGGGGTGGTGCCCAGGGGTGGTGCCCAGGGGCGGTGCTTTTTCTTGGTGGCGCTGTTTGTTTGATGCGATTCCTAGTCGAAGGAACCTCCTTGATTCCGTCGTCTAACCTTGACTGACGCGCAGTCGAGGAGGTTAGGCGTGGCGCTCTATATCGGCACATCCGGTTGGCATTACCCCCATTGGCGGGAGGCGTTTTACCCGTCCCGGGGTGCCTGCTGCCGACTGGTTGTCGTTCTACGCCCGGCACTTTTCCAGCGTCGAGGTCAACGCGACCTTCTACCGTCTGCCCAGCCCGGAGACGCTGGATGCCTGGCGGTCTGCTGTGCCGCCGGATTTCCGCTTCGCGGTAAAGGCCAGCCGCTACATTACCCACCTGAAAAAGCTCAAGGACCCGCGATCCAGCATTGCCACGTTCTTCGAGCGCATCGATCGGCTCGGCGACCGATTGGGACCGATCCTGTTTCAGTTGCCACCACGCTGGCGCGTCAATGTCGAGCGTTTGGCCCTCTTTCTCGATGCGTTGCCTGACGGGCATCGCTATGGCTTCGAGTTTCGTGATCGCAGTTGGTGGGATCCGGCGGTGACCGATCTGTTGGCCGCGCACGGGGCCGCCTTCTGCGTCTTCGACCTCGACGGGCAGACCAGCCCCTTCCTTGAGACCGCGGATTTCGTCTACCTGCGCTGGCACGGGGCGGATGGACCGTATCGGGGTGGATACAGCGACGCGCAGTTGGGGGCGTTGACTCGGCGTTTCCGGAAGTGGCTGGACGAGGGTCGGGATGTTTATGCCTACTTCGACAACGATGCCGAGGCGCAGGCACCGCGGGATGCGGACCGACTGCAAGCGTTGTTGGCCTCCAGCTAACCGGCCAGCAGGCCAGGCGTTGGTGGCCGGGGCATAAGCCAGAACCCCTTGAAATCAAAAGATTGAATCTGCAAAGCGCGCCCTTCTTTTCGTTGGACAACTTGTCTTCAGCGGTCTATAAGGATTAATTACGGAGTCCAGGAGAGGGGCGACATAATGAGTCTGGTAAACGATCTGATGGACCAACCCGGGGTCGTGGCGGCGGGCGACTTCGCCTACCGGGGGGATCAGTACTATCACCACAAGGGCGATTTGTCTGCAGCCGACACCCGACTGATCTCGTCGCTGTGTCGGTCAAACGCCGCGGCGATGCGGATGGAGGGTGACATGCTGGCGATGTTCTCCCGCGTGTGCCAGCCGGGTGCCGGCGGTTGCGGCTTCGTGCCCACCAAGGGCTGGGTGATGCATGGCAAGTCGCGCAGTGTCTGTGTGATCTCCAACGTCTACTGCGTGATCGACAACGAGCGGGGATCCTTGGGGAATGTGCTCGGCATGATGCGCAACCGTTTAGCCGACGCACCCGATTCCCTGAACTGACGCCCGCGGGCGATCCGTCCCAAACAGGAGGAATGACCATGTCCGATCTCAAGACACTCAGTTCGATGCCCGGCACCGTGGCGGCGTTCCAGTTCGATGAGGAAGGTCGACTCGAGGACGCCGTGATCACCGACGACGTGGTGATCGATCGCGATACGCTCGACCTGCTCGGTCATCTGTGTGTAGCAAACATGGCAATCGGCGCCATGCAGGCGCGTGGCTGGGAAGGGATGAGTGACGTCAAGGGCTTCTATCCCATCCAGGGCTTCACCTTTGTCGGGCTTGACTGGTCGGCGGTCTCTCGCGGCCGGCAGGGCGTGGTGTTGTCCAACGACCAGGCCGACTTCGACGCCGCCTACAAGGCCCTGGCGGGTTGAGGAGGATGTCATGCTCAAGCAATTGCTCGATCTCAAAGGCGTCGAGGCCGTCGCCCACTTCCGCGAGGAGTCCGGCGAGCCGTGGCAGGTGCACGGTGAGCTCTCGGACACCGACGCCCGTCGGCTGACGCGCCTAGCGCTGGATTTCAAACGCATGACCCAGGGGCACGCCGACCAGTTGGCCCTGTTCGTCCACCAGCCCGGCTGGACACCGGCCAACGGCTGGATCGTGCATGGCGATCAGCGCACGGTATGCGGAATGTCGAGCATGGTGGCGGTGGTCGACAATGCCGAAGCCAATCTGACCGAGGTGATGAAGGCGCTGGCTCAGGAATCGTTTTATACCTGACCGGCACAGGTCAACTGTCTCGACAATGAAAAACCCCGCGAATCGAGCGATCCGCGGGGTTCGTTTTGTGTGGGCAGGCGCTGGCCTCGATCAGCCGTTCTGACGAATCCCGGCGATCAGCCAGTTGGCGTCCGCCTCGTCGAGATTCCGGCTGACCAGCCAGGTCTCGTCGAGTGCCTTGGCATTCGCCTCACGGTCCTCGCGAACGTGGCCGGTGAAACGCACGGCGGCGATCAGGTCACGGCCTTCCTCGCCAAGGTCTTCCAGCGATACCTCGAGGTCGAGCACCTCGGTGACGTTCTCGGCGTCCCCCAGGGCGGCGCGTTCGCGCACCAGTTCGCGGAACAACTCGGGGGTGACGAACTCGCGGATATCCTCCATGCGGTTGGCATCCCAGGCGAGTTGCAGGTTGGTGAAATGGGTACGTGCCGCGCCTAGGAAGCGTGTCTCGTCAAACCAGTTGGGTGGCTGGTAACCGGACGTGCCGCCAAAGCCGAACTCATCCATCAGCGAGCCGGGGCGTACGCCCGCCTTGCCGTTGTTCGGGCCATCGAGCGTCTCGTTCGACGCCCGGGCCTGATGGGTCGGTTGCTCGACCATCGGCTCCGGACGGGACGCGCCCGCATAGGCCGGCCGGGTCCCCATGGCACCGCCGCGCAAGTGACGGATCAGGAGAAACGCCCCGGCCGCCAGCAGCAGGATCACGAGGAAGTCCATCGGTTGGAATCCCTCGAAGGCACCGCCCATGAACATCCACGCCAGCAGGCCGCCGGCGGCCAGCCCGGCGAACAAGCCGCCCAGTCCGGCGCCCGGGCTGCGAGTGGCCTTCTGGTCGGTGGTGGACTGCCGCTGGTTGGTAGTCTGCGAGCTCTTCTGACCCTGAAAGCCGAAGCTCTTGCCGCCACCGAAGCGCTTGGCCTCGGCGGGCGTGCTGAGCATCACGGTCAGCAGCGCGCTGATAGCCAGCAGCACCAGGGATCGGGCGAGTGATTGGCGGGACGTCATGGGGTCTCCTGCAGTCGGGATCATGCCGATGAATCGCGCATCTCTCACGGCGAATCGGCGGCCGGAAATCCTACCACGCCACCCGGGCCACAGAAGCGGTTTCGGTCCTGTTCTGAACGGATCAAGGCGTGATCCGCGGCATCCGGATCACCCAGGCATGGATGCAGGTGATCGACTCGGCGAGCAGCAGACCCAGCATGCCGGCCGCATCGTCCGCGACGACGAGGGCCGATGCCCCAGTCTGCAACAGGATCCAAACAGGGAGTGGGTCGACGGTGTGTCCATGCCGGCGATGTCTGGCACCAGCGGCGGGTCGCCACGTTGTTGCCGGGCGACCAGCGAGGGCGGTGACCTGAAAGTCTTCGGGTGTGTTGCCTAGACTCGGGGTTGGCGATTCAGGTCACCCAATCTCAAGAGGACACAGTTCATGTCGATGCTCAAACGACTTTTCACCCCACTTTTCCTCGGCCTTGCCCTGATCGGATCCGGCAATGCCATCGCCGCTCCTGACAAGGGCAACACCTTGTTCTACAACCTGACGACAGACGAAGTCTGGCCGGCCGGCATGGCCGCGGCGCAGGCGTACAACGCCGCCAAACGGGGCCACGACGTGATCGTGTACCTCAACGTGCGCGGTGTGTATCTCGCCGCCAAGGATCGCAAGCAGGACACCCTGGGGGCGACCGGTCGGACCGCCCAGGAGACCCTGCTGATGGCAATCGAGAACGGCGCCCGCGTGTTGGTTTGCCCGATGTGCATGAAGCAAGGTGGCCTTTCTCCTGACGACCTGATCGACGGGGTAGAGCTCGGCAAGCCAGACAAACTGTTCAATTTGCTCTCCCGGGACGGCCTCGTCGCGTTGAGCTACTGAACTGTATTGCCTGCCGGATGTGACCGGGCGGCCGACCCTCGTTGGGTGGCCGCCTTGTTTGGCCTATTCCCAGTTCAGCGAGCATCCCCGGCGCGGGCAGGGTAACTCGTGGTAAGCCAGGCTTGGCGCTGCGCATCCCCGGGATGGCGATGCTCTATCCGACGCTGGGCGCGGCGGTGGCCGATCCCTGCGAGCCGGTCGAGCGTGCCGGCGTTCTCGGTGTCTAGCGCTCTGGTGTGAGTTCGGCTCGGCCGTCGGTGCGCTGGGGGCCATGCTGATCGGCGGCATCGAGGCCGGTTTCTGGTTCGGCAGCCTTGCCATGCGGCGCTGCGGGCTTTGGTGCGGGGACTGGAATCGAGCAACGAGACGAAGTGATGGTCGATCAGGGCCATTTGGGGCCATTCAGGGCATTCGGGGACTTTTCTGGCACTTTGCTTGCAGCCGGAATGGCTACATGCCTCGGACGCCTTTCCCGCCGCGATGCATTGTCAACGTTTGACCGGGCAACCACGACAGCCGTAGCCGTTCTGGACAAAGAAGGGGCCATGCGGTCGCCTGATCGATACCCCCGTCGCCCCCATTGACCACGACAAACAGGAGCCCCCAAAGCGTTTCTGGCAACCATCGGGCGCCAATTTCAATCCATCCGTTTGCCAGCTGGCGCTCAACTGACTCCAACGCCGCCTAGAGGGGTTAACAGCATCTTCCCGGCGGTGCGGTTCACAAGTCCGCCGATCTGAGGCTACCTTCTTAGGAAGGCTGTGAGCACGGCTCAGAATAGAGGAGCAACCATGGCAGATGGAAACAGACCTGACGTGGCCAGGGATGACCCCGCCCGTCAGTTACAGATATACCGGGCGATGTTCGAGCAGTGCTGCGATGCCATCGTGCTTCAAGACCATGCAGGCTTCCTGTCTTGCAATCCCGACACTTTGCTGTTGTTTCGGGTGCCCGACACGGCCACCTTCGCGACCCTCCAGCCCGCCGACCTTTCGCCCCCGAACCAGGCCGATGGTCGGCCCAGTTCGGAGGCGGCGGCCGCCCGTTTGGAAGAAGCGATGAGCCAGGGGACGGCTTGTTTCGAATGGTGCTCTCGCACATGGGACGGAGTCGATTTCTCCGTCGAGGTCTCGTTGAGCCGGGTTGATCTGGAAGAGGGCCCGTTGGTGCAGGCGGTAGTGCGCGACATCAGCGACCGCAAAGAGGGCGAGGCCGCCCTGCGCAGCCGTGAACAGGAACTCGCCGAGGCGCAGCGGATCGCCCATCTGGGCAGTTGGATCTCCGACTTCCGTACCGACGAAATCCGGTGGTCCGACGAGGTCTACCGCATCTTGGGCCTGAACCGGGAAGAGTGGGGTGCTAGCCACGAGTTATTCATGGCCGCGGTGCATCCCAGCGATCGGGAGAAGGTGCAGGCGGCCCTCGAAACCTCGTTTCAAGGCGAGCGCTACGAGCTAGACCATCGAATAATCTGCCCCGACGGTGAGGTCCGCACTGTGCATGAGCGCGGCTACACGGAGCTCAATGCCGACGGCAAGCCGCAACGCCTGTTCGGTACCATGCAGGACATCACCGAACAGCGCCGGCTGGAAGATAGTCTGCGGCGCCTGGCAGCGATTCTGGACAGCACGCCGGACATCGTCGCCATGCACGACGGTGACGGCACCATGCTTTATTTGAATGCCACCGGCAGGCGCTTTGCGGGACTGCCCGAGCGCTCCAGTCAGGATCTCTGGCAGCCGAAGACAGGTTGGGATCGGTCCGACCTGCCGCCCGAGACGGAAAGCTTGGAGGGTGCGTTGCGGTGGGCGCATCCGCCCTGGGTGGCGGAAAAGATTTTAAACGAAGGGTTGCCCATCGCCTGGGAAGAGGGCTCTTGGCGCGGGGAAACGGTGGCGCTGGATGGTGAGGGGAAGGAGGTCCCTGTTTCACAAGTCCTTATTGTCCACCGGGACGACGCCGGCGAGATGGATCAGGTTTCCACCATCCTCGGCGATATCTCCGCGCGCCGTGATCTAGAGGATCAGCTTCGACGCGAGACGGCCCTTTCGGAGTCGATTCTGGCCAGTCTGCCGGGCATCTTCTACGTGCTCGACGGACAGGGTCATTTGATCCAATGGAATGATCGGATGGAAGCGGTGACTGGCCTGAGCTACGAGGAGCTTGACGGCCTCGACGCCTTGGCGCTCGTCCCGCCGGAAGAGAGAAGGCGTGTCGCCAAGGCCATCGCGAAAACGTTCTCGGAGGGCAGCGCGGTGGTCGAAAGCAAGCTGCTCACCGTGGAGGGCGACGCCCCTTATCTGTTCAACGGCTTGCGGGTCGAGCTCAATGGTCAGTTTTCCCTGCTGGGTGTCGGGCTGGACATTGCCAAGCAAAAGAAGCTGGAACGCTCGCTGGAGCGAGAAGCCACCACCGACTCGCTCACCGGTATCTCCAACCGGCAACGCTTCGATACGGAGATGGAGCATGCGCTGGCTCGCCACGCACGCTATGGCACTCAAACCGCTCTGGCGATGATCGACCTGGACCATTTCAAGCCGGTCAACGATACCTACGGCCACGACGTGGGCGACCAGACGCTGGTGGACCTAACCAAGCGACTCGCCGAGGAAATCCGGGAGCCCGATTTTCTGGCCCGTTGGGGCGGCGAGGAATTCGTGGTTCTCCTTCCGGAAACCGGCCCCTCCGAGGCCTTCCGAATGGCGGAACGACTGCGTCGACGTATCGAGGTCGAGCCCTTTCCCGGAGTGGGGGCCTTGACCATTAGCCTGGGCATCACCAACTTCCAGAGCGGGGACACGCCCAATACGTTGCTCAAGCGTGTCGACACCGCTCTTTACGAGGCCAAGCGGGCCGGTCGCAACCGGGTGGTGGTGAATGGCGAGGATTCGGGCGCCTAGCGCCGGGCGTATCTCGAGATGTTCCCTGGAGCAGGCTGCGAACCAGTCGGGGCGTCTGTGAACCTCAAAGGGAAATTAATGGCGGAGTAGAACCCAAGCGTCTTCGAGATACTGGACGCCTTGATCCGCCGACACCTGCGGCAGATTATGGTGGTGACAGTGGAAACGCCCGCGGCTATCGGGGTACCGAGTCGTTCTTGCTGAAGATCCGCCTGCCTTTAATTTACGGCAACGTCATTTCATGCGCTTTTTACCTGCTAGGCAGGCTCTGCTGGTGCGGGGGCACGGATGATGGGTATATCGATCTGGGCAATGAGATCGGCCATCGGCAGTCCGAGGAGGGACGCACCCCGGTCGTCTATCACCAGGGCACCGGCTGGCGGAGCCTTCAGTGTGCGGTGCAGGGCCTCGATGCTGTGGGCCGAAAGCCGTTCGACCGTTACCTGGGGGGCTTCCTGTTGCTGCCATGACGCGAGGGCTGGCAAGGAGGCTGGATCGACGTCGGGCAGAAGCAGCAGCCGGACGTTTCGGTCGGTTGCAAGAGCGAGTAGGCGGGCGGTCTCGATCCCCGGGCCACAGTCCCCGGAATCGTGGACCAGCGCAACGATGGCGCCCTGTGTGGCGAAAGCATCCTCCTGCCAAAGCAACAGTCGACTACGGGTGGTCTCCACGATTTGCCGCGCGGTGGAGCCCAGTCGGCCCCCACGTGACGCCGACCAGCCGGCTTTGCCCAGCACGACCCATTCGGCGCCGAGCGCAGCCTGCCGGATATTGTCGATCACCGGCCCGCTCACCACGTCCAATCGCCACCCCAGCCGATCCTGCCGATCCTGCCGGTCGAGCGATGCCATGAGCATCTCGATCTGGCGGCGTTGTTGCGCGAGGCGGATGAGCAGGATCTCGCGGTCGAACGGACGGGATTCACCCGACAGGGCACTGATCTCGCGGGTGAACGGGTGGCCGGCCGAGGCATGCAGGTCCTGCTCCTCGATGAACAGGGCGACGAGTTCGCAGTGCTGATGTCGTGCCAGTCGGGCGGCACTGGCCAGAGCCGACCGACTGGTCGGTGAGGCGTCGATGAGCAGCAGGACGTGCGGCTCGGTCATCCCGGTCCGGGCCCGTCTCGCTCCAGCCCGTGGTGATCGCGGTCGCGACTGTGTCGCGTCGCCCGCTCGAAACGAGCCAGCCGATCGGCGACCCGGCGGTTGAGGCTGTCTGCGGGGAACACGCCGTTGGCATCCGGCTCGCCCGGCTCGAGACCGGTGAGTAGGGCCAGCGCCTGTTCGACGTGGCTGATCGCGTGAATCTGGAAGCGCCCGGCGGCGACCGCGCTGCGCACCTCTTGGCTGAGCATCAGGTGCGGCAGGTTGCTGGCCGGGATCAGCACACCGTGGGTGCCATCCAGTCCCCGGTCGTGGCAAATGCGGAAAAAGCCCTCGATCTTCTCGTTGACCCCGCCGATCGCCTGCACCTCGCCCAGCTGGTTGATCGAGCCGGTCACCGCCAGTGACTGACGGATCGGTGCCTTGGCAATCGCCGAGACCAGGGCAGCCACCTCGGCGACCGAGGCGGAGTCGCCATCGATCGAGCCGTACATCTGCTCGAAGGCCAGGCTGGCGGACAATGACAGCTCACCCTCGGGTGCGTAACGGCTGGCGAGATAGCGCGACAGGATCATCACCGCCTTGGTGTGGATGTTCCCGCCCAGCTTGGCCTCGCGTTCGATGTCGACCACCTGGCCGCGGCCCGGGCGGGCGGTGGCCGTGATGCGCGTGGGCAGCCCGAAGCGGAACCCGCCCAGCTCGCTGACGGCCAGGCCGTTGATCGCACCGATGCGTTCGCCCTGGGTCGGGACGTTCAAGGTCTCGCGCAGGATCGCTTCAACGGCACGTTCGCGCAGCCGTTCGGCGCGTTGCTCCTGGCGCCGGATGGCTGCCTCGACGTGGTGGGCGGCGATGTGATCGGCATGGCTCGATCCGGCGAGGTAGTTCGCCTCGGCGAGCAGGTCGGCCAGTGGGCGTGTCCCGGCGGTGAGTTTCTCGCGATCGTCCGCCAGGCGGCTGGCGTGCTCGATACTGCGGGCCACGGCGCCTCGGTCGAGTGGCAGCAGCCCGTCACGTCGGGCAATGGCAGCCAGCGTGCGCGCGTAGTCGAGCTCGTTCTCCGCTTGGCGGGGTAGCGTGTCCTCGAAGTCCGCCTGCACCTTGAACAGCTTGGCAAAGTCGGGATCGTATTCGGCCAGCAGGTAGTAGAGCAGGCGGTCGCCGACCAGCACCACCTTGACCTCCAGCGGGATCGGATCGGGCTCGAGCGTGATGGTGGTGAATACGGCGTAGAGCTGTTCGAGCGATTCGATGCGCACCTGCTTGCCGTAGATGGCCCGCTTGAGAGTTTCCCAGGCGAACGGCTGCATCAGGATTTGCCGGGCGTGCAGGAGCAGGTAGCCGCCGTTGGCGCGGTGCAGGGCGCCGGCGCGGATCAGGCGGAAGTCGGTTAGCAGGGCGCCTTCCCGGAAGTGGTGCTCGATGCGCCCGATCAGCCGCGCGTGGGTGGGTAGGTCCTCGTAGATCACCGGCGCGCCGTGAAGCTCGGCGTTATCGACGATGAGATTGATCTGGTACTGGTTGAGGATCTCCTCGGGGACAGTGCTGCTGTCATCTTCAAGATCGTTGACGTGCGAGATGATGTCATCGCGAATGCCATGGAGAAACCGGGTCACGTCGAGCAGGTGCGCCCAGCGCTCCTCGAGCGCCTGCAGCTGCTGGCCCACGGCCACGCGCAGCATCTCCTCGTTGAGCGCCTGCAAGCGTTCGCCTGCCTCCTTCTGCCACTTCGGGACCTGATGGAGAGCCTCTTTAAGCTTTTCCTCGAGTTCGTCGATGGCCGCCTGCCAGGTTTTCTGCTCTTCTTCCGGCAACTGGCTGAACTCTTCCGGCTCGAGGACCTTGCCGTCGCGGTACGGGCCCAGCGTGAAGCCGTTTGGCGTGCTCACCATCGCCACGTGCCGGTCTTCGGCCTCCTTGCTGATGGCGGCAATCGCCTCGTGCTGACGGCGTTTGTAGGTCTCGCGCAGCTCCTGGATGCGATTGTGGTACTCGTCGCTCTCGAACACCGCCGGAATCGCGGTGCGAAATTCATCGATCAGGTTGCCGAGATCCGTCTGCAGGTCGCGGCCGGCGCGCGCGGGCAGTTTCAGCAGCCGGGGCTTGTCGGGGTCGTCGAAGTTGAAGACGTAGGCCCAGCTGGGCGGTGGGGCGTCGCGACGGGCGCGCCGCTCGAGGAAATCACGCACCACGGCGTACTTGCCGCTACCCACGGCACCGAGGGCGTAGAGGTTGAAGCCGCCGTCGCCGATTTCGGTACCGAACGACAAGGCCTCCAGCGCTCGTTCCTGGCCCGGCGGCGCGGCCGGCGGGTCGAGCTCGGCGGTCGTCTCGAACGGCAACGAGCTTGCCGGGCAGGGGCGGTAGAGTTGATCGGCTTCCAGCCGGGTAGGCGCATCGGCCATGAGTGCCTCTTGAATCCGTGGGGATATGACATGCCTGTTGGAATCGAGACTAGCACGCGCCGCGGCTACAAAAAGCCCCAATCGGGCGTCACATGCGGGCTGGGCTGGGCTGGTATTCCGGCAGGAAAAGCGGGTAGGGTTTGACGCTAGAGCCGCGCCGCTACGAATCCGGCGGCACGAACCACCGAAGGAGTGAGCAGACACGATGGACGCAGTGACCGACTTTCTTGGCAGTATCAGTGGATTCGTCTGGGGGCCGGTGATGCTGGTCCTGCTGCTCGGCACGGGGGTGTATCTCACCGCCGGGCTGCGTGGCATGCCGATTCGCCGGATTGGCTACGGCTTCCGGCAACTGCTCGCGGGTCGGCGTGCCGGCAAGGACGACCGCGGGGACATCACGCCCTTCCAGGCCCTCGCCACGGCACTGTCCGCGACCATCGGCACGGGCAACATTGCCGGGGTGGCGACTGCGATTGCCCTGGGCGGGCCCGGTGCAATCTTCTGGATGTGGCTGACCGCGCTGGTGGGCATGGCGACCAAGTATGCCGAGGCCGTGCTGGCGGTGCGCTACCGCGAGGTGGACGAGCGCGGCCGTTACGTCGGCGGGCCGATGTACTACATCAAGAACGGCATGGGCGCGAAGTGGAAATGGCTGGGCGCGGCCTTCGCCCTGTTCGCCATGATCGCCGCCTTCGGCATTGGCAACACCGTGCAGGCCAATTCTGTGGCCGACGTGCTCGAATCGAACCTGTCCATTCCCGACTGGGCCACCGGTCTCGTGTTGGCCGCACTGGTGTTCGTGGTGATCATCGGCGGCATCCGCCGTATCGCGCACCTGGCCGAATACCTGGTGCCGTCGATGGCGATCCTCTACGTCGCCTTCGCGCTGGTCATCATCCTGATGAACATCACGGACGTGCCGGCGGCACTGGCGCAGATCGTCAGTGATGCGTTCACCGGCACGGCGGCGACCGGCGGGTTTGCCGGGGCGGCCGTCTGGGCGGCGATCCGCTTCGGGGTCGCGCGCGGCATCTTCTCCAACGAGGCGGGGCTGGGTTCGGCACCGATCGCCCACGCCGCGGCGCAGACCAACGACCCGGTTCGCCAGGGCACCATCGCGATGCTCGGCACCTTCATCGACACCATCGTCATCTGCACCATGACCGCGCTGGTGATCGTGCTTTCCGGCGTCTGGGAGACGGGCGAGAGCGGCGCGGCGCTGACCTCGGCAGCCTTCGCCGCGAGCCTGGGTGGCGGCAACTGGGTGGTGACCTTCGGCCTGGTGCTGTTCGCCTTCACCACCATCGTGGCCTGGAGCTACTACGGCGAGCGCAGCGCCGAGTACCTGTTCGGCGTGAAGGTGATCAAGCCGTACCGCTACGTCTGGGTGGGGGCCTTGTTCCTCGGCGCGATCGCCAACCTGGAACTGATCTGGCTGGTGGCCGACATCCTCAATGCCCTGATGGCGATTCCCAACCTGATCGCCCTGATCGCCCTGTCCGGCACCGTGTTCGCCATTACGCGCGAATATTTCGCCCGGCCCGAGAACCAGGAGGGAGGGCGATGAAGTCACGTTGGATTAATGCCGGTGGGGCACTGCAGGCCGCGGCGTTCGGCGTGACGCTCGCGCTCCTGGGGGGCTGTGCGCTAATCGGCAACGGACCAACCGGCGACCAGCGCACCGTGATCGTCTACCCCGGAGGTGACACCTCGCTCGACCCGGTGATCGTGCCGGCAAGTCACCTGCCACCGGCCGGGAAGTGCCGGATCTGGCACCTCGCTCTCGACCCCGAGGACCAGCCGGAGCCGCGCAACTGCCGGGAACGGGGGCATGACGTCCCGGAAGGAGCCGTGCTCGTGCGCGGTTGAACCGGACTTCTCTCGCTGCCCGTGCGTCGGTAAACGGGGTAGGGGCTTTGGGTTCGCTTGTCGGTGGTTTAATTAGGGTTCATCGCACTTTGCCGTGAGAGGCATGCCGAATATTGGGGAAGAAGTACTCGGTGTGCCTGCTAGCCGTAGGCCATCCGGTTGATGACCTCGATCACGCAGTCTCGGAATGGTGCACTGTGAAGGCCCAGCTCGGGTTCTACCCCGTTTTCGCGGACGGTTGGGTTAAGGGTAATGCGTTGTCGTTGGCCCGGATTCGTCAGCGGACTCTCGGGTTGTGGAACCGCTCGATGTAATCGAACACATCCTGGCGGGCTTCGGCGATCGTTGCGTTTCGATGAATCAACGAATCGCTGAGCCGTCATGCATCAAAGGCCGGTTCGCAAGAAGCCGGCTCTGCCTTTGCATCCGATTTTTCACAATGCCGGCGTCCAGTTTTTAAGCAGCGCCAAGGCGTCCTCGGACGGCAGGGGGCGACTGAATAAGTAGCCCTGAATCACATCACACCCAGACTCCTGCAACAGGGCGCGCTGGACTTCGTGTTCCACTCCTTCCGCAACGACCTGCAACCCGAGGCCATGGGCGATGCGGATGATGCCATCGACCAGATGGGCGGATCGTGAATCGTGAGTCAGGTCGTCGATGAAACTCTTGTCGATCTTGAGGCTATCGAGCGGCAAGTTCTTGATATGGCTCAGCGACGAATAGCCGGTCCCGAAGTCGTCCAAGGCAATGTGGATGCCGTGACTGCGAAACACGCGCATGATCTGGATCGACTTGTCGACGTTGGTCAGGATGCTCTCCTCGGTGAGTTCCAAAGTCAGGCGCTCTGGGGCCAATCGATGCTCCTCGAGGGTGTGTAGCACACGGCCGACAAACCCGTCTTCAAGGAACTGATCGGGGGGAATGTTGATGGCGACCCGCAGGGATGTATCACCGACTCGTAAAGGCCATTGACGCAATTCGCTGGCGACCGTTTTGAGCGACCACTCCGTCAGCATCTTTGACAACCGGGCATTTTTTCCGGCTATGGGCACAAATTCCGCCGGGCTCACGTCACCCAGTTCCGCATTCTGCCAGCGCGCCAGCGCCTCGAAACCCACGATGCGACTGCCATCGACGGCCACCAGAGGCTGATAATATTTGGTCATTTCATGATTGAGGAGTGCAGATTCCAGATGCTGCTCGATCGTGTCTCGGCGCAGCGCCCTTTCCGCCACTTCGTGACTGAAAACATATAGGCCGGCATGGGATCTCGGCCCCTCCAAGGCAGCGCTGGCATTTTCCAACAGATCCTCAGGAGTCACACCATCCACGGGAGACAAGCTGATACCCACATCAATATCGGGCCACATTGTCGTGCCCTCTACTTCAATGGGTCGGGTCAATTTATTGGCAATGGGAGTGACCACGTCGAAGACGTCACCCAACGAGGGCAACGCTATCACGGCACCAAAGCAAGCTTGGCTCAAGTGACCGACAGTCAGCGTTTTGATGTCCGTGGCGATCAGGTGCTCAGCCAAGCGGCACAGCATGGCATCCCGGGCAGGTCGGCCATGGACGCGGCTGATCTCGTTGAGCTTATTCAGGCGCATGTACAAGACGGCCAGGTGATTCCCCTTGTCTTCCGACATGCGTATCAGGTGTTTTAGGGTACTGGCGAAAAGCGTCTGATCGGGAAGGTTGGTAAGCGTATTGCGATGTCTGGTCCGTTTAGCGTCGTCACGGGCATCGTTCAAGGCATGGTCGTGGATGATCAAATCCTCCACGACATGACCGAAGGTCACCAGCCAAGTGCGCTGTAGCCGGGAGAGATAACGAGACTCGGTGTCCATCATAAACAGGGTGCCGAGCGGCTGGCCCGTGGGCCCCCGCAGGACGGTGCCCATGTAGAAACGAATGAAAGGGGACGCCACCACCAACGGATGGTCGCGGAAGAAGTCGTCTTCCAGGGTATCGGGAACTTCGAGGATGTTCTTTTCGAGGGCATGGACGCAAAAGGACGCTTCGAGAGGCGTTTCCCCCACTTCCATGCCAACGGACGACTTGATCCAAAGGCGATCCTCGTCAACCAAGGACACCGCGACCATGGGGACCTTGAATATCTCTGCCACGAGACGTGTGTGCCGATCGAAATACTTATCCGCTGGGGTGTCCAGGATACCGAGAGCGTGAAGTTCGGCTAGTCGCTCCTTCTCGTCAAAAGAAGGGACGTTGTGCTGGGATGCCTCAGGGGATCTGGTGTCTTCGGTCATGGAATTCCCTTTTGGGTGCGCACCACTCCCTAGGTGCTACCGTGTTGTTTTGAAAAGGGCATTGTTTGGCAGATGCCAAGTGAACCACTTCACTCCTTAATAATATGCCAAGAGTAGGAGGCTACCCTCAGATCGGCCACTGAAAAGCGGGTTTTGCCCTGAGGTAGAACCCGGTTCACGCTGAAGTTCGAAGAATCTTAATTAGTCAATGAAACGACTCGCTGGCCGGTCAGTTCACGCCCTCCAGCCGCCGGATCCGTTCCTCGAGTGGCGGGTGGGTGTCGAACAGGCGCGCGCCGCCGGCGCGGAACAGGAAGGCGTGGTTCATCTCCGCGGCGGCATCGGACTCCACCCGGGACGAGGCGCCACCCTTGAGCTTCTCGAAGGCGCTTTTCAGGCCGTCGGGATAGCGGGTGAACTGCACGGCGGAGGCGTCGGCGAGAAACTCGCGCTGGCGGCTGACGGCCGCCTGCAGGATGCGACCGAAGAACACGGTCAATAGCCCCACCAGCGCGATCGCCGCCGCGCCTATCAGCATGGCGATGCGCAGGCGGGCGTCTCGTCGACCCGGTCCAACGCCGACGTGGAACCACCAGCGGGCGACGAAGAACAGAAAGGTGAAGCCGAACACCATCGCTGCCACACGCACGGACAGCTTGATATCGCTGTTGGCGATGTGGCCGAACTCGTGGGCCACCACGCCGGCCAGTTCGTCACGGCTGAGGTTGTCCAGTGCCCCTTGGGTTACGGCCACCGCGGCGTTCTCCGGCTTGGTGCCGGCGGCGAAGGCATTGATGCCGGCCTCCCGGTCGAGCACGAATACCCGCGGTCGGGGCAGGGAGGAGGCGATCGCCATCTCGTCGACCACGTTCAGGTACTGCCTTTCGGCCGGGCTGAGGCTGGTTTCGCCTTCGCCGGTGAGCTCGCGCCCGCCCAACGACTTTGCCACCTTGGCGCCGTCCGATCGGGTGAACCAGCGAAAGAGGGTGACCAGGAGGATGCCGCAGCCGGTCAGGCCGGCCGCCCAGGCGAAGGCCTTCCACGTCGCTTCCACCGGCATCGTGGACGGAGCGCCGCTGCCCTGTGTCGACTGTGCCTGTTCACCGAGTGTCAGCCCGAGCCACATCAGCCCGCCGACGGTCGCGGCGGCGGCGAGAAGGAGTAGCACGTACAGTCCCACCAGTATGCGGGTCTGTCGGCGCGCCTGATCCTGCTGTTCGCGAAAGTCCATGGGTTATCGGCTCAGAAGCTGACGTCGGGGGCCTTCTGGATGGCCTCGCTGTCCTCGAACTCAAGCAACTGGGCATCCTCGCCATGGCCGACCAGCTTGCCGATCATCACCGGCGGGAAGGAGCGGCGGTACTCGTTGTACTTCTGCACCAGGTCGTTGTAGGCCTGGCGGGCGTAGGCAACGCGGTTTTCCGTGGTGGCCAGTTCCTCGGACAGCTGGCGCATGTTCGCATCGGCCTTGAGGTCCGGGTAGGCCTCGAAGGTGGCGTTCAGACGGCCCAGGCCGCTGGTGAGCGCCGACTCCGCCTGTGAGAGAAGATCCATGGTCTCCGGGTTGCCCGGCCGGTCATGCGCCGCGTCGACCGCCTTCTCGGCGGCAGCACGCGCCTCGGTGACCTCCTTGAGGACCGAGGCTTCGTGGTCCATGTAGCCCTTGGCCGTGTTGACCAGGTTGGGGATCAGGTCATGGCGGCGCTTGAGCTGCGTCTCGATCTGCGCAAAACCGTTCTCGTACTGGGTCTGGTAGGAGGTCAGCTTGTTGTAGAGATAGATGACGTAGATGACCGCGATCACGACCAGCGCGATCACGATCCAGATTTCGGTTCCCATGGCGGCTTCTCCTTGTTGAGCGCGACGAATGGTCGCGGGCCGTTTTACCAGGATTGGGTGGACCCGGGCAGTGTACCTCGCTGGTAGCCGGGGAGCGCTCTTGTCTGACCTGCCCATTACCTGAGGCGCTGTCGGCGTGTCATGGTCCGACGGGGTACAGAGGCAATCGGCGGCAATGGCCTAGGTCAGTTGCGAACCGGAGGCTGGAGTGGCCTTTGCCGGATATTGCCCCTTGTCGGTGATCAGGGAATTTTCCCTCTGCGTCGCAGAAAAACTCAGCCCGCGGGTCGTCGCCGGAGGAACAACGCCTCGCCGGCGAGGATAGCGAGCATGCCCGCTAGGGCAATGCCGACGACCAGCGGGTCGGTATTGATCTTGACCCAGAGGAATCCGCCCAGGGCCAGCAGGTCGAGGCCGATGGCCGTAACGAGAATGCCCCGGTTGGCTTTGACCTTTTGGTGCAGATGGCGGAACACGCCCCAGTGGATCGCGATGTCCATCACGAGATAGAAGATGATGCCGAGCGAGGCGATCCGCGACAGATCGAAAAAGGCGGTCAATATCAGGCCCAATGCCACCGTGTAGACGAGGGTATGCTTCTGGATACTGCCGGGCATGCCGAAGTGGCTGTGCGGCACCAATTTCATTTCGGTGAGCATCGCCAGCATGCGCGAGACGGCGAAGATGCTGGCGACGATCCCGCCGGCCGTGGCGATGATCGCGAGAATGACCGTGAACCACAGTCCCCATTCGCCAGCGACCGGTTGGGCGGCGGCCGCGAGCGAGTAGTCGCGGCTCTCGATGATCTCCGGCAGCGAGAGGTTGAGCGCCACGGCAGTGCCGACCAGGGCGTAGATGCCGACGCATAGCAGGATCGAGATCACGATCGCCCGGCCAACGTTGCGGTGCGGATCGGTGATTTCCGAGCCGCTGTTGGTGATGGTGGTAAAGCCCTTGAAGGCGAGAATGCCGAGTGCGGTGGCCGCTAGAAAGCCGCTGACGCTGGCCTCGGGGCCACCACCGCTACCCGTGGGCGGAGCGAGGGTGTCGGCGGCGAGTATTCCCACCACCCCGAAGAGCACGATGCCGCCGATCTTGATCAGGCAGAGCCAGGAGGCGAATTCCTCGATCAGCCGGTTGCCGGATAGATTGATCAGGAAGGCGAACAGCAGCAACCCGACGCCGAGCGTCGGGACCAACATGTCGATGTTGGCGACGTCGAACAGCTGCAAGGTATAGGAACCGAAGGTCCGGGCGAGAAAGCTTTGCGCGATCACCATGGAGAAGTACATCAACAGGGCGTGGAACGCGGTGGAAAGACCTCTGCCGTAGGCCTTCTCCAGGTACATGGCAATGCCGCCCGCCGAGGGGTAGGTGTTCGACATCTTGACGTAGCTGTAGGCGCTGAATCCGACGATGACCGCGGCGGCAATGAAGGCCAGCGGGAACATGGGACCGGCGATCTCGGCCATTTGGCCGGTCAGGGCGAATATCCCGGCGCCAATCATGACCCCGGTGCCGAGCGCGATGGCACCGATCAGGCTGAGGCTGTTTTCGCGGTACTGGGGGGCTCGGTCGTGTTGTTCCATCATGGCCACCTCGCAAAAAGGATTCGTGAAACACCGTCCAGGGTAAAACGCGCCGGAGTGCTATACACACCCTAGACGTCGGGATGACAAAAGGCCGTTTTAGGGCGGCAATGACCAGGAGAGGGTTCGTCAGGATGCCGTTGGGAGCCTTATTCACATTGGCCCTGTTGCCGCTGGCCACGGTCTTCGTGTTGCTCGTCGTGCGGCGATGGCCCGCCTGGCGGGCGATGCCCGTGGCCTGGCTGATGACGGTTATCCTCGCGCTTCTGGTCTGGCAAACGGAGCCGGTTGTGGCGGCCGCGGCGAGCATGCATGGCGTGGTGACGGCGCTGAATATCCTCACCATCGTGTTCGGGGCCATTTTGCTGCTCTACACCCTGCGGGAATCCGGGGCGATCGAGTCGATTAGGGCGGGATTCGTGAGCGTTTCGCCCGATCGTCGGGTCCAGGCGATCATCGTGGCATGGCTGTTCGGCGGGTTGCTGGAGGGTGCTGCCGGGTTCGGCACCCCGGCGGCCATCGCGGCCCCGCTGCTGGTGGCGATCGGGTTTCCCGCCATGGCCGCCGTGCTCTCGGCGCTGATCGTCCAGTCGACGCCGGTGTCCTTCGGCGCGGTGGGTACGCCGGTACTCGTCGGCGTGAACGCCGGGTTGGCGGGGCATCCGGCGGTGGAGGCGCTGCTCGATGTGCCCCTGTTTCCGGACTATCTCGACCGGATAACCCTGTACGCCGCCGTGATCAACACAGTGGTGGGTGTTTTGATGCCGCTGCTCATGGTGGCGGTACTCACCCGCTATTTCGGTGCATCACGCTCGTTTCGCGAGGGCCTGGCCGCCTGGCCGTTCGCGCTGTTCGCGGGCCTGGCGTTCACCCTGCCTCACCTAGCCGTCGCGGCCTGGCTGGGCCCGGAATTTCCCTCGCTGGTGGGTGGGATGGTCGGATTGCTGATCGTGGTGACGGCCACCCGCCGTGGTTTTCTGGTGCCCCGGCGCGTGTTCGACTTCGAGCCGCGGGATCGATGGCAGCCGGACTGGATCAGCCGCCTTCAGGACGAACTGCAGACATTGCCGGTCGGGCCGCGGATGCCTCTCTGGCAGGCATGGCTTCCCTACGTCCTCGTGGTCGGGCTGCTCGTGTTGAGTCGTGCCGTGACGCCCCTGCGCGACTGGCTGCAATCACCGGCCCTGACGCTCGAATGGTCGGGTATCTTCGGCACCGAGGTCGGTACGTCGGCCCAACCGTTCTATCTGCCCGGTTTCATCCTGGTGGTGGTGTCCCTGCTGACTTTTTTCCTTCACCGGATGCATAAACGACCCGGCTCGTACGCTCGGGCGTGGCGCAAATCCGGCCGCGTCCTGTTCTCCGCGATCCTGGCAATGGCGTTCGCGGTTCCCATGGTCCAGGTGTTTATCCATTCCGGACAGGCCTCACCCTACGCCAGCATGCCGCTGGTGCTTGCGGAGGGCGTTTCGTGGCTGGCTGGACCGGTTTGGCCGCTATTCGCTCCGTTGATCGGCGCCACCGGGTCGTTCATGGCGGGGTCGGCGACGATCAGCAACATGATGTTCTCGCTATTCCAGTTTGCCTCGGCCGAGTCGATCGGCCTGGGATCGGAGGGCGCTGCCTGGATCGTTGCCTTGCAGGTGGTCGGCGGGGCGGCAGGCAACATGATCTGTGTCCACAACGTCGTCGCGGCCTCGGCGACAGTGGGCCTGATCGGGCGAGAGGGTGATCTGATTCGCAAGGCATTGATCCCGCTGGGATACTATGTCCTGGCGGCGGGGACGCTCGGCATGGCGCTGATCGCCGGTGGCCTCAACCCGTGGTACGGGGCATGGCTTCTGGTGGTGCTGGCGATGCTGGTTTTCATGCGGTTCGGGCAATCGTCTCGGTGACGTGATCGCCTGTCGCCGCGTGGTTTTTGGCACACTGCACGCTGGATTCATTGATGGGAACACGCATGTCCTGGATTGGAAAAGCGGTGGGGGCCGGGCTCGGCTTCTGGATTTTCGGCTGGATCGGGGCGGTTATCGGCTTGCTGCTCGGGCACTTCCTCGATCGGTTCATCGGCCGGATCAAGCGAGTCGGCGGGCGGTTGCTGGAGGTTCAACAGACCTTCTTCGAGACGACATTCACCGTGCTGGGCCATGTCTGCAAGGCCGATGGCCAGGTCACCCAGGCGGAGATTCGTGCCGCCGAGCAGATCATGACGCAAATGCGCCTGACCAAGGTGCGGCGCAGACGCGCGATCGAGGCCTTCAATCGCGGCAAGGCCAGCGATTTTGAGCCGGAAGAGATCATTCGCCGATTCGTGCGCGTTTGCGGCAGCCAACCGACGCTGCTGCGCGTTTTTCTCGAAATCCAGATACAGGCAGCGTTCGCCGATGGCCAGATTGCCCCGGCCGAGCGTGAAGCGTTGTTGCGCATCGCTCACGCCCTGGGCGTGTCGGACGCCGACTTTGACCGGTTGGAGGCGCTGTTGGCGGGGCACTACCAGCGTGGGCCCGGGGCGCCAACCACGGCAGCCGCCCTGGAAAACGCCTATCAGGCCCTGGGGGTGGAGCGATCGGCGACCGATGCCGAGGTCAAGCGGGCTTATCGTAAGTTGATGAGCGAACACCACCCGGACAAGCTGATTGCCAAGGGGCTGCCTGATTCGATGGTCGAGTTGGCCAAGGAGCGCACCCAGGAAATCCAGAACGCCTACGAGACCGTCCGTCGGTCGCGACAGGCGCAAGCGTAAGACCCATTTTTACAATGAAGGAGTGACGCGATGACCGGTTTGCTCATAGTGATTCACCTGCTGTCCGCGGTCCTGTGGATCGGTGGTGTCTTCTATGCCTACGTGATCCTGCGCCCGTCGGTGGGCTTTCTTTCCGGACCCGAGCGCGTCTCGCTCTGGGATCGGGTGTTCACGCGCTTCTTTCGCTGGGTGTGGGTGCTGATTGCCGCACTGTTGGTCAGTGGCTACGGGATGCTGTTCTCGTCGTTCGGCGGGTTCGGCTCACCGGGCTACCTGCACGGGATGCAACTGTTCGGTTGGTTGACCATTATCGTGTTCGCCGTGCTCGCCTTCGGGCCGTATCGACAGCTGCATATCGCCGTCGCGGCAGAGAACTGGTCCCGGGCCGGGGAAATGATTCCCCGTATCCGCCGGCTGGTGCACATCATCATGTGGCTGGGACTGGTGAGCATTGCGATCGGTGGCGGCGGTGCCTACCTGTAATAGCGAAGACTGGTTTGAAAAAACGCCCGCCTAGGGACTATGGTCGAGGGCGGTCACTTTTCATGACACGATTTCATATACGGAATCAAGGAGTTCGCGCATGACTACCTATCGTCCCGAGAAAGCCGACGAGTTGATCCAGACGGCCAAGGCGATGGTCGCGCCCGGTAAGGGCATCCTCGCCATCGATGAAAGCAACGGCACCTGCAACAAGCGTTTCGAGGCCGTCGGTATCGACGCCACGGAGCAAAAGCGGCGTGAGTATCGCGAGTTGCTGCTGACCACGCCGAATCTCGAGGAGTACGTCAGCGGCGCGATCCTCTACGACGAGACGATCCGCCAGTCCACCGCTGAGGGCAAGTCGTTCATCGACGTGATGCGTGAACGCGGCCAGGTGGTCGGCATCAAGGTCGACACCGGCGCCAAGCCGCTGGCCGGTTCGGATGATGAAAAGGTCACCGAGGGCCTCGACGGCCTGCGCGAGCGCCTGGCGGAGTACTACGAGATGGGCGCGCGCTTTGCCAAGTGGCGGGCAGTGATCACGATCGACACCGCCAAGGGCCTGCCGACCCGCGGCTGCATCGAGGCGAACGCCCACGCCCTGGCCCGCTACGCGGCCCTGTGCCAGGAAGCGGGCCTGGTGCCGATCATCGAGCCCGAGGTGCTGATCGACGGCGACCACGACATCGCCACCTGCGAGCGGGTCACCGAGGAGGAACTCAACGAGGTCTTCCGTCAGCTCTATCACCAGAACGTGATGCTCGAGGGCGTCATCCTCAAGACCAGCATGGTGATCTCGGGCAAGGGCGCCTCGAATCGTGCCGGTGTCGATGAGGTGGCCGATCGCACCGTGGAGACGCTGCGGCGTACCGTCCCGGCGGCACTCGGTGGCGTGGTGTTCCTCTCCGGGGGGCAGGGCGTCGAGGAATCCTCCGCGCACCTCAACGCCATGCACACCCGTCACGCCGACCGCCTGCCGTGGCCGCTGACCTTCTCCTACGCCCGCGCCATCCAAGGGCCGGCGCTCAACTACTGGAAGGGTGAGTCCTCCAACAAGGAAGAAGCGCAGAAACGAGCCTTCACACGGGCGAAGTACAACGGGCTGGCAAGCCTCGGCAAGTACAGCGACGACATGGAAAGTGCCTGATTCAGGCAGCCAACAAGGTCGATAAGACAATCCCGCCGATTTGGCGGGATTTTTCTTGCTGCCTTCGAAAACGGCCTCGCGGGCAAGTTACGCGGGCGCGTTAACTTGCCGCTTGCGGGGTCCTGCTCAGGGGTGAGCCTCGACCGGTCGTTCGCGTACCACCATTAGGCCCGCAGCGATGATGATCAGGCCACCGAGGATGGTGAACCCGTCCGGCCATTCGGCGAATATCAGCCAGCCGAGCAGGGTGGCGCCGAAGATCTCGAGGTATTGCAGTGGGGCCAGCAGGCTCGCATCGCTGCGGGCAAATGCCATGGCGATCAACACGTGAGCGAAGGCGGCCAGCACGCCGGCGGCGGCCAGCCAGAACCATTCCATTGCGCTCGGCATGTCCCATTGAGTGAGAGACCATCCGAACCCTTGGCCCAGGAGCATAAGGCCCAGCATGATCAGTGAGGCGGCTGCCCCGACCCAGAACTGCAGCACCAGGGCGTCCCGGGTCCGGGGGGCGCTGGCCCAGGCCCGCGTGGCGGTCAGGTAGGCGGCATAGCAGGCGGCCGCCGCGATCGGCAGCAGGGAGGCCAGTCCGTAGGCGCTCCAGTTGGGACGCAGAATGACCACGGCACCGACCAGCCCGCCGATGACGCCAATCCAGCGCCTGGCGGTGATGCGCTCCCCCAGGAACAGGGCGGAGAAAATCACCAGGATCAGGGGTTCGATGAAGAACAACGCGATGTTGTTCGCCAGCGGTAGGTGGGCCAGTCCCCAGAACAGAAACAGGATGGAGGCGGCGATGAACGTGCCCAGGACCAGATGCACCGGCCGCAGTCGCCCGCCGCGCCAGTACATGGCGACGAAGGGCAACAGGAAGAGCGTCTGGAACACGAACCGCAGCCAGGCGATCTCGCCCACGGACAAGTCGGCGGACAGCCATTTGGCGATGGTGTCCGACATCGGGATGGTCATTACGGCGAGGGCCATCAGGATCAGGCCCAGGCGATGATGCTGTTGGTTTTCGGTCATGGTTCACCGGTGACGAGGGAAGGGGTGCGCGCATCCGGTGCCACGTCGGCCTGGCGAGTCTTTATTGCCCAAGGCGTGCTGAGCGGCGTCGATTCGTGCCGATCCCGATTAGGTAGCAAAGCAAATTAACATGCCGTCACGGATAGGGACAACGATGGACGCGGCGGGGCGCGTTGCCTACAGTCCAGAGGGTGCTTCCTGCACCCGCCGCCAGCGGTCGGCAAGGGCCTTGACCCCTTTCGCGCCCGGCGCGGACACCTTGAATTGATATCCATGAGGTCCAAACAAGATGAGCGAACTGGCTAGCGATCGCTGCGAGGCCTGCCGTGCCGATGCGCCCACGCTGGACGACAACGAGATCACGGCCCTGCAAAAGGCACTGCAGGATGACTGGCAGGTAATCACCCGCGACGGGGTGCGCCAGCTCGAGCGCGTGTTCCGTTTTGACGACTTCGCCAGCGCCCTGGCGTTTACTAACGCCGTGGGCGAGATCGCCGAGACGGAAGGGCATCACCCCGCGTTGTTGACCGAGTGGGGCCGGGTGACTGTCACCTGGTGGAGCCACAAGATTCGCGGTCTGCATCGCAACGACTTCATTATGGCCGCGCGCACCGACAAGCTCGCCGCCGCGCACTAGGCTCGCCGCTTGGATGGGAAGGCGCTGCGATTCGGTCGGCGCCTGTCAGTCGAATGAAAAAAACCGGCCGCTACGGGGAGGGCCGGTCTATCGGTTCGATCAGTCGAGTTCGAAGGTAATCTTGGCGTTAATGCGGTACTTGGTAATGCGGTTGTCCTCGATCTTGGCCTCGAAGTCCTTGATGTAGAGCGACTTGATGCCGTGAACACTGCGGCTGGCCTTGGCGATGGCCTGGTTGGCGGCGTCCTCCCAGGAGGTTTCCGACTCCGCGAGGACCTCGACGACTTTCAGCACGTTGTTGCTCATGGGTTCTCTCCTGCCTTTCACTCGAATTGATAACGTCATCAAAAAGGATAGATGCCGATGTGGGTGCTGTCAGAAGCCGGGAGGACGTTGCGATCAGCATTCGTCGAGTGGCCCGGACTCTCCGGTTTGGCGATAGGCGCTTGCTCGACCGGTACCCGATGAGTTGGCAAGGCGCGAGGCCATGACTGACTGGCTACTCGCGCCAATCGATGCCTTCGTGCAGGCCTCGCCGGTCGTGCAGGCATTGATCGCCACGCTGTTCACCTGGGGCATGACGGCGGCCGGTGCCTTGCCGGTGTTCTTCACCGATCGCGAGAACCGTCGCCTGCTTGATGTATTACTGGGGTTCACGGGCGGGGTGATGATCGCGGCCAGTTTCTGGTCGTTGCTGGCCCCGTCGATCGAGATGGCCGCGGATCTGGCCGTGCCCGCCTGGTTTCCGGCGGCGGTGGGTTTCGCCCTGGGGGCGGCCTTTCTGCGCGGGGCGGACCTGGTCTTGCCGCACCTGCATCTCAATGCCCCCATGCACGAGGCCGAGGGGGTGCCGACCACCTGGCGGCGCACCACCTTGCTGGTCCTCGCAATCACCCTGCACAACATCCCCGAGGGGCTGGCGATCGGCGTGGCCTTCGGCGCATTGGCCCATGGCTTCGACAATGCCAGCCTCGGGGCGGCGATGGCGTTGGCCATCGGCATTGGTATCCAGAATTTCCCCGAGGGCATGGCGGTGGCCATGCCATTGCGGCGTGAGGGGATGAGTCGCGGCAAGAGCTTCTGGTACGGCCAGCTGTCCGGGGCGGTCGAGCCGGTTGCCGGCGTGGTCGGCGCGGCAGCCGTGTTGTTCTGGGAGCCCATCCTGCCTTACGCCCTCGCATTCGCTGCCGGGGCGATGATCTTCGTGGTGGTCGAGGAGGTGATCCCCGAGGCCCAGCGCAGCGGCCACGCGGATGCCGCGACGCTGGGCGTGGTCGGCGGCTTTATCGTGATGATGGTGCTGGACGTAGCCTTGGGTTAGGTTCCCTGACCCAACTAGAACCAGCGCCGACGCTTGAGCCAGATACCGAGCCCGGTACCGAGAGCGGCGATCAGCAGTATCACCCACCAGAACCCCATCTCGCTCTCCACCCAGGGCATGCCGCCGACATTGATGCCGAACAGTCCGGTAAGGAATCCCAGCGGCAGGAAAATCGCCGCGACGATCGAGAGGAGGTACATGCGGGTGTTGAGTTGATCGGATAGCCGCGTGAGCAGTTGTTCATGGATCATCGCGCCGCGTTCGCGGGCCATGTCCAGATCCTCGACCAGGCGGGTGAGCGCATCGGCCTGTTCGCGGATGCGGCCACGATCCATGGCCGCGAGTAGCGGATGGTTGATAGTCGACAGCCGGGCCAGCGCGTCGCGTTGGGGGGCGAGATAGCGGCGGATGACAATGATGCTGCGACGGATCTGGCCGATGCGACTACGCAATTCGCGGTCGGCACCATCGAGCAGTTGTGCCTCGAGTTCGTCGATTTCCTCTTCGATCGACTCGATCAATTCGTCGGTACGTTCGGCCAGACCCTCCATCAGCTCCAGCAACAGGTCGGCCAGCGTGGTCGGGCCGGTGCCCTCCTCGAGCTTGTGAATGATCCCGTCGACGGTGCGCAGCGGAAAGCGCGAGGTGCTGATCAGTCGCTCGCCGTCGAACCACAGACGCAGCGAGATCATGTCCTCGGGGCGGCTGCCGGCATTGAGGTTCACGCCACGCAGGATCAGGAGCAGGCCGTCGTCGTGCTCGACTACTCGCGGGCGGGTGTCTTCGGCGAGCAGGCTGTCGGCGATCAGCTCGTCGACCCCGGCCTCGTGCTCGAGCCAGCCCCGGTCGTTGGCGTCTTCCCAGTTGAAACGGACCCAGGTGCCCACCGGCCGCTGCTGCGGGCCCGATCGGCCACCGCTGCCGTCGAGTTGAATGCTCTGGCGCGTGCTCATGCTTGCCGCTCCTTTCTCAACCTTGTTCCCGAACCGTGTGCCGTGATCACTTGAGTTGCACCGAGCTGGCCGCTCGACGCGCCCGTTCTCGCGCCGCCTCGATGGTCTCCGCTCGAGCCAGGGCAACACCCAGGCGCCGTTTGCCGGTCACTGCGGGCTTGCCGAACAGGCGCAGATCGGTACCCGGTTCGGCCAATGCGACGGCCGTGCCGGTCAGGACCGGGTGTGTGGTCTCACCCTCGCGGACGATGGCGCAGGAGGCGGCTGGTCCATGTTGGACAATCGCATGCACCGGCAGGCCCAGCATGGCGCGCAGGTGCAGGGCGAATTCCGACAGATCCTGAGAGGCCAGCGTGACGAGCCCGGTGTCGTGCGGACGCGGCGAGACCTCGCTGAACCACACCTCATCATCCTTGACGAACAACTCGACGCCGAAGATGCCGTATCCACCCAGTTCCTCGACGATGGCGCGCGCGATTTCGCTCGCCCGCTCGAGAGCGATTTCACTCATCGGGTGGGGCTGCCAGCTTTCGCGGTAGTCACCATCCACTTGGGTGTGCCCGATTGGCGGGCAGAGGGTGATGCCGTCGCGGTGGCGAACGCTGAGCAGGGTAATCTCGTAGTCGAAGTCGATGAACGACTCGACGATCACCCGACCACGACCGGCTCTTCCGCCCGATTGAGCGAATGCCCAGGCGCGCGGCGCCTCGGACGGGTTGCGCACCAGCGATTGGCCCTTGCCCGACGAGCTCATTACCGGTTTGACCACACAGGGGGTGCCGATGTCGTCGATGGCCGCGAGGAACTGTGCCTCGGTCTCGGCGAAGGCGAAACGGCTGGTGGGCAGGGAGAGCATCTCGGCGGCCAGCCGGCGGATGCCCTCGCGGTCCATGGTCAGCCGGGCGGCGCGCGCGTTCGGCGTGACCACGAAGCCCTGTGCTTCCAGGTCGATCAATGTCTGGGTGGCGATTGCCTCGATCTCCGGCACGATCAGGGCCGGCATCTCGTGGGTGATCACGCTCTTGAGTGCCGTGCCATCGAGCATGTCGATCACGTGCGATCGATGCGCGACCTGCATGGCCGGCGCATTGGCGTAGCGGTCGACCGCGATCACCTCCAAACCCAGCCGTTGCGCCTCGATGGCGACCTCCTTGCCGAGCTCACCCGATCCCAGCAGCATCAGCCGGGTCGCTTTGGGGGAGCCGGGGGCGCCGATGTTCGCGGCTCGCGTTTCGATGCTGCCGTGATCAGCCATGGCCGAAGTTCTCCGTGACGTAGTCGATGTCCTTGTCGCCGCGTCCGGAAAGGTTGACCAGGATGGTCGTGCCGGGGTGCTCCCGGCCGAATTTCATCGCCCAGGCGATTGCGTGGGCCGACTCCAGCGCCGGGATGATGCCCTCGCGGCGCGAGATCTTGTAGAAGGCATCCAGGGTCTCGTCGTCGCCGATGGCGTGGTAGCTCACCCGCCCGGAGGTCTTGAGGTGTGAGTGTTCCGGGCCGACACCGGGGTAGTCCAGCCCCGAGGCAATCGAGTGGACCGGCGCCGGGTTGCCTTCCTCGTCACTCAGCAGCAGGCACTTGAAGCCGTGGATTAGCCCTGGCTTACCGTAGGTCATGGTGGCCGAATGCTGGCCCAGCTCGGTGCCCTTGCCCAGTGGCTCGACGCCGTGGAGTTGCACGTCGTCATCCTCGATAAAGCCGGCGAACAGGCCCAGGGCGTTGGAGCCGCCGCCGACGCAGGCGGCGACGTGGTCGGGCAGCTCGCCGGTCATCTCGAGGTACTGCTCGCGCGCCTCGATGCCCATCACCGACTGGAAGTTGCGCACCATCGTGGGGAAGGGGTGCGGACCGACCACCGAGCCGATGGCGAAGATCGCCTCGTCGGCCTGCGAGAGATAGCTCTGGAAGGCCGAGTCCACCGCTTCCTTGAGGCTGCGCCCGCCGAAGCCCACCGGTACCACGGTCGCCCCCAACAGCTTCATGCGCGTGACGTTGGGCGCTTCCTTGGCGATGTCGATCTCGCCCATGTGGATCTCGCACTCCATGCCGAAATAGGCCGCGGCGGTCGCCAGGGCCACACCGTGCTGGCCGGCGCCGGTCTCGGCGATCAGCTTTTTCTTGCCCATGTGCTTGGCCAGCAGCGCCTCGCCCATGCAGTGGTTGAGCTTGTGCGCGCCCGAATGATTGAGGTCTTCGCGCTTGAAATAGATGTGGGCGCCGACATCGGCACTGAGATTGTGCGCGTAGTAAACCGGGGTGGGGCGACCTTGGTAGTGCTTGCGGATGTAGCGCAACTCGTTGAGGAAGTCCGCCGAACGCATCAGCCTCAGGTAGGCCTGCTCGATCTCGGCGAAATGCGGCTCAAGTTCGGGTGGCAGGAAAGCGCCCCCAAATTCACCGAAGTAGCCCTCTTTATTCGGAAAGTCCTTTAGATAAGACATTCAAACTCCCTGCCTGGTGATTGTGTTGCGTGCCTGCATGATCCAACGCCGGGCAGGCGTTGCCAAGCCCACCCGACGATCCGGGCATCCGGTCTGTCCCTTCCGCTTCGTTTTTTCCAGTGAACTCAGCATTCCCCGTGCTGGTGAACTAAGCTGCACGTTTGTTGTACAAGACGTGTACAATAGCGATACAAAAACGCCGATCTTGACCCCCTTGATCTGTCGGGAGCAAGTCGGCCGGGAGGAATCGAAGATGTTCAATCGTCGCCTGCACAACCAACTGGCCGAGTGCCAAAGCCAACTGCGCCAGCGAAATGCCGTGTTGGATGCCGTGCGCGGCTCGGTCGCCTATATCGAGTTCACCCCGGATGGCCACGTGCTCGACGTCAACGATCGTTTTCTCGAGACAGTGGGGCGTTCGCGCGACGAGGTGGTGGGGGCGCATCATCAACTGTTCTGCGATCACGACTACGCCGAGTCGAATGCCTACCGGCGATTCTGGGACATCCTGCGTAGCGGGGAATCGCATTCGGGTACCTTCCCGCGAGTGACGGCCGGTGGCGATCGCCTCTGGCTGGAAGCGACCTATTTCCCGGTCAAGTCGGAAGATGGTCGGGTCGAACGGGTGGTCAAGTTTGCCTCGGACGTGACCGAGCGGGCCGAGGAGCTGCGCGAACACGAGGCGATGTTCAAGGCGCTGGATCGATCCATGGCGGTGATCTCGTTCACCCCGGACGGCACGATCATCGATGCCAACCGCAATTTCCTCGACACGATGGGCTACTCGCCGGATCAGGTGCGCGGCAAGCACCACCGACTGTTCTGTGACGATGCCTTCTATCGCGAGCATCCGGATTTCTGGTCGGAGCTGGCCGACGGGGCGTTTCGCTCGGGCAAGTTCCGCCGGTTTCGTTCCAACGGGCAGGCGGTCTGGCTCGAGGCGACCTACAACCCGATCTTCGACGAGCACGGGCGCGTGGAGAAGGTGATCAAGTTCGCCACGGACATTACCGAGTCGGTACTGACAGCCGAGCAGACGCGGGATGCCTCCTCGATTGCCTACTCCACCGCCCAGCAGACCGCCGATATCGCCGCTCGTGGCGCCGACTCGCTGCGCACCTCGATCGAGACCTCGGAACAGATCCGCGACCTGATCGCCGAGGCCAAGTCGGTGATTGGTAATCTCAACGACGAGTCCAAGAACATCGAGACCATCGTCGCGACCATCAGTTCGGTCGCCGACCAGACCAATCTCCTGGCCCTGAACGCCGCGATCGAGGCGGCCCGGGCCGGCGAACAGGGTCGCGGCTTTGCCGTAGTGGCCGACGAGGTTCGCCAGCTCGCCGCCCGTACCAGCACGGCCACCTCGGAAATCGCCGAGGTGATTCGCGGCAATCTCGAACACACCGGCGATATCGTCCAGCGCATCGAGAGCGCGAGCCAGGTGGCCGAGCGCGGTCGTGAGCAGGTGCGCTCGGTGGAGGCGATCGTCGACGAGATTCGCGAAGGGGCCTCCCACGTGGTCGATTCGGTCTCGTCGCTCCCGCGCGAGTAGCGGCAAAACGCCATGAGAAAAGGCGGGCAGGGGGAGGTGATTGACGCCGATTCGTGCGGGCATGGCGGCACGCGATATGCTAAAAGCATGTTGAGATAATGCAGGAGTGTCCTTGCGCGTGTCGGACAACCATCCTCCCGAAATGTCGCCCGCCGAGAGCCACCGGCATCGGATCGTGCTACGGAACACCGTGGTCGCGGTCTTCGGTGGCCTGGTATTCCTGCTGCTGGTCTGGTCCTACCTGGATGCTTACAGCAACCTCCTCAAGACCACCCGCGACAAATCCATCGAACACCTGACGGTCGAGTACCGTTCGCTGAACCAGTATCAGGCGGCCCTTGCCCAGCAGGTATTCGAAGACAAGATCGATGACCCCGCCATCCGCCGGCTGATGGCCGAGGCGGCGCAAACCGAGGATCACGAGCGTCTGGCCGACCTGCGTCAGCAATTGCTCGAAAGGCTCTCACCCCTCTACGACAGGATGCTCACCAAGGGGTTTCGCCAGCTGCATTTCCACCTGCCGGGGGCGATCAGCTTTCTGCGCTTTCACCGGCCGGAGAAGTTCGGTGACAATCTCTGGAAGGTGCGCGCCGGCATCGCGCGGGTGAACACCGAGCGCGAGCGGGTCAGCGGCTTCGAGGAAGGGCGGGTATTCAACGGCTTTCGCTACATCTTCCCGCTGTTCCACGATGGTGAGTTCGTTGGTTCGGTGGAGACCTCGTACTCGTTCCGGTCCTTTCTTCTCACCCACGCCGATCTTCAGCACGGGGCCTACCGGTTGCTCGTGTCCCGCGATCTGGTGTTGGAGAAGGTCTGGAGCGACGAGCGCCAGTCCAACTACATGGACTCGGCCGTGAACCCAGGCTTCGTCATCGACCGGTACGCTGACCTGACCCAGCTTACCGAGGTCCTGCCGATGGCGCGCCGATGGAGCCAGTCACGCCTGGCCGACATCGGTCGCGTGATCGCTCCCCGGGTGCGCGAGCGCATGAACGACTGGCGGGCCTTCTCCGTCGTCACGCGCGATCCCGAGCCGGTGGTGGTGTCCTTCCTCCCCGTCCACACCACCATGGGGCTGAATGGCGGTTATCTGCTGCGCTATGCCTCCGCGCCGCAGGTGGCCTCTGCCTGGTCGTGGCTGTGGATCAAGGTGGTCCTGACGGCCGTGCTGGTTCTGCTGACCATGGGTTCGTTGATCTACATGAACCTGCGCGAGTCCGGGCGTTCCCGCGAGCGGGAACTTTGGCTGCGGACGCTCAACGAGGCGCAACGGATCGCCCGGCTGGGCAACTGGACCTTTGACGTCGGGCGCGGCGAGCTATCCTGGTCAGACGAGGTTTACTGGATCTTCGGCCACGCGCCGCGGAGCTTTACCCCGACCTACGACCGCTTTCTGGCCATGGTTCATCCCGACGACCGGGCCCGGGTCGAGCAGGCGGTGGACGAGTCCCTGCGCACCGGCAATCCCTACGAGATCGACCACCGCATCGTGCGCCCGGACGACAAGGTGCGTTACGTGCACGAGCGCGGCACGGTCGAGCTCGACGGCAGGGGGCGCCCGCGCAGCATGCTGGGCACGGCGCAGGACATCACGGATCGTATCGCCGCGAACGAGGAATCCCGCCAGGCGGCGACCATCCTGCGGTCGACCCACGAGGGCGTGGTGATCGCGAACGACGAGGGGCGCATCCTGTCGGCCAACCCGGCCGTCGAGCACCTGCTGAGCATCGACCAGTCCGAGTTGCTCGACCGTTTCGTCGACGAGTTGGTCTTCGATCGCGAGGAAACCACGCCGTTCCACCTGGTGCGTGAGCAACTGCGCTCCACCGGCACCTGGGAGGGCGAGCTCTGGCTGCGCCGCTTCGGTGACGGCACCAACTTCTTCCCGACCCTTGCCTCGTTCACGGCGATCACCAGCGATCTCGGCGAGCGACGCTTCGTCGTGATGTTCTCGGACATCTCCGAGGCCAAGGCTCGCGAGTGGGCCATGTGGCACCAGGCGCACCACGATGCGCTGACCGGGCTGGCCAATCGCACGTTGTTCCACGAACGGCTCGAGCGTGCCCTGTCCTCGGCCGAACGTCATGGTGAGCTGGTGGGCGTGCTGTATGTCGATCTGGACGACTTCAAGCCCATCAACGACACCTACGGCCACGACGTGGGTGACGAGTTGCTGATCGAACTCGCGCGGCGCATGGAGGCGGTGACCCGTGACGAGGATACGGTCAGCCGTCAGGGCGGTGACGAGTTCGCCGTACTGGTCGCTCGTCCGTCGACGCACGAGGCCGTCGAGCGGGTCGCCGAGAAAATCCGGACGGCGATCGAGGCGCCGCTGCGAGTCGGGGAGCTGAGCCTCAATCCGCGGGCGAGCATCGGCCAGGCGGTCTACCCCGAGGGGGGCACGACCGTCGAGGAGCTGGTGGTGGCAGCGGACGAGTCCATGTACCGGCAGAAACAGTCCCACAAGCCCGAGCCGGACAGCCCCGCCTAGCGCCCCCGCGCCACCCTTCCTGCCTGGGTGCCGGCAGCCGGATTACCCGATTCCTTGATGCTCGCTGACCTGCCTGGTGGAGCGTGACCCGGCCACCACCGGCCGGCCAAGCGCTGTTGAAGGATGGATGTATGAGCAGACAGGTGTGAGCCATCGGCCTGGACGACGTCCACCTCAGGCCGCTGACTATCCCGGAATGGGGACGAACACGCCTTCCCCAAGCCGGAAGGGCGCCGCCCACGCCGCCCCGGCGAGTCGACGCCGGGCGCGGTGCGCACCGTCATCCGCACGGTGCTGACGGCCAACTCCACCCATTTCCTGCTGCATGCCGAGCTCGATGGCTACGAGGGCGAGGGGGAAGGCGAGAAACGCGTGTTCTCCGAGAACTGGGACTACGAGATCCCGCGCGACCTCAACTAGTTGGCGGGCGCCTCGGAATGGGGGCGCTTCCACCACAGCCCGGCCTGCTTGAGCGACTGGATCACCAGCAACGGCAGCAGGGAGAAGCCCAGGATGAGCAGCCACTCGCGCCCGCCCGGCGGCGTCACGCCGAGAATGCCCGCGAGCGGGGCAACATAGGTGGCCGCGAGCAGCAGGAGCACGCCGACGCCGATCGCCGCCCAGATAAAGCCGTTGCGGGTCACTTCGTTGACGAGCAGCGGCGAGCGGCTGCCGCGCATGTTGAACACGTGCCAGAGCCGGGCAAAGCCGAAGGTGAGGAACGAGATCGTTACCGCCATCGCGGTATCGAGTTCCAGGACGAGCAGGGCCACGGCGAAGGCCGCCAGTGCGGTGGCCGCGATGATCACCGCGTAGGCGCCGATGGCCGACCAGTGACGTCGCATCAGGATCGGTTCGGTCGGGTCGCGGGGCGGGCGATCCATGATGTCGGCCTCGCTGCGATTCAGCCCCAGGGCGAGGGCCGGCATCACGTCCGAGACGAAATTGATGTAGAGGATCTGCAGCGGCAGCATCGGCAGTGGTGCGGCCACCATGGCGGCGGCCGAGATGGCAAGTATCTCGCCGAGGTTGCCCGAGAGCAGGTAGACGATGAAGCGGCGGATGTTCTGGAAGATGGTCCGTCCGTGCCGCACCGCATCGACGATGGTGGCGAAGGCATCGTCCTTGAGCACCATGTCCGCCGCCTCCCGGGCCACCTCGGTGCCGCGCTGGCCCATGGCGATGCCGATGTTGGCCTTCGTCAGCCCCGGCGCGTCGTTCACTCCATCACCGATCATGCCGACGATCCAGCCGGCCTCCTGGTAAAGCTGAATGAGCTCGAGCTTCTGGCGTGGCGAGATGCGGGCGAATACCCCTTGCGCCAGCAACGCCTCGCGCTCGTCCGGAGCGAGGGCGTCGAGACGGTCGAGAATGGCGGGGTCGGTGGCCGGGGCGTCGGTGCCGACCAAGCCGATCTCGCGGGCGATCGCGCGGGCCGTGGCATCGTGGTCGCCGGTCACCATGACCAGCCGGATGCCGGCTTCCTGGCAGGCGGTGATGGTCTCGCGGATACCGGGGCGCGGCGGGTCATGCAGGCCGGCGACACCCAGCAGCGTGAGCCCTTCGTAGGGTTCGGCCGTATCGTCGTTGACGGTCTTCTGCGCCAGCATCAGGGTGCGCAGGCCGTCGGCCGCCAGTTCCTCGCTGCGACGCATCCATTCCCGGCGGTCCGATTCGGCCAGATCCCGCTCGCCATCAGCGGTCATGACCTGGGTGCAGGCGTCGATGACCGATTCCGGCGCGCCCTTGACCGCCACCCGGAAACCGTCGGCCGTGGCATGGTAGGTGGCCATCATGTTGACCGCCGGGTCGAAGCTCACCTCACGGGTCTCGGGCAGCGCGTCCAGCAGGGTCTGACGCCTCATGTCGGCCCGGGCGGACGCCTCCAGCAGTGCGACCTCGGTGGGATCGCCGACCGCGCCATGCGACTCGAGGCTGGCGTTGTTGCACAGCGTCGCCGTCTCGAGAAAGGCGAGCAGGTCGGGCGTCTCGGCCACAGCCAGCGGCGCGTCGTCGAGTCGGAACATCGCGTCGTCCAGCTGCACGCCGCCCCGATCGAGCGTCAGCCGGTCGAGCGTCATGTGGTTGCGGGTCAGGGTGCCGGTCTTGTCGGTGAAGATGACGTTCGCCGAGCCCAGCGTTTCCACGGCCGAGAGGCGCTTGACCACGGCATTGCGGCGGGCCATGCGGAGCATCCCCTGGGCGAGGGCCAGGGTGGCCACCACCGGCAGGCCTTCCGGGACGGCGGCGATCGCCATGGCGATGGCGGTCTCGACCATCAGGCGCAGGTCGGTGCCGGCGAGCATGCCGGCACCGGCCACCAGCACGGCGACCACCAGGGTCAGCCAGATCAGTCGCTGGCCGAGTCGGTCCAGGCGTTTTTCCAGCGGGGTGATCGATAGCCCCGATTCCGAGACCAGGCGGGCAATCTCGCCCAGTTCGGTTGCCAGTGCGGTCGCCACGACCACGCCGAACCCCGAGCCCTGCGTGACCGCCGTACCGGCATAGCCCATGTTGTGACGGTCGGCGATCGCGGCGTCGCCCTCGGTCAGCAGGTCGGTGGTCTTGTCGACCGCGACGGATTCCCCGGTCAGGGCCGATTCGTCGCATTGCAGTCGGTTGGATTCCACCAGCCGCATGTCGGCCATGATCATGTCGCCGGCTTCGAGGAGGACGATGTCGCCCGGCACTAGTTCATCGGCGCCGATCCGGTGCGTCTTGCCGTCGCGCCGGACGTGGACCTGCGCGGTCCCCATGCGCTCCAGTGCCTCCATGGCGCGGATGGCGCGCCATTCCATGGCGAAGCCGATGACCGTGTTGACTACCAGGGCCGCGAGGATCGCCAGCGCCTCGATGGTGCTGCCGAAGGCCGCGGCCGCCACGGCGGCGCTGAACAGCAGGATTACGACCAGGCTTTCGACCTGGTTGACCAGGACCCGCCACATGGTGGGGCCGCGCGAGCGGGGCAGCCGGTTCGGGCCGTGTTGGCGCCGGCGGGCGTCCACCTCGCCGGCGGACAGGCCGTTTTCCAGCGAGGTCTCCTGTTGGGCGAGCACGGCCTCGACGGGTTGTCGATGGGCCGCTTTCATCTCATGCGGATGGCCGTCATGTCGGGGCATCGGTCGGTCTCGCTCTTGTCGTCCCGGCGGGGGCGGGCACCGTATCGACCATAGCAGCCGGGGCCGGGGAGACACAGCGCGCCCGTGCCGCCCAACCAAAAAAGCCACCGCAAGGCGGTGGCTTGGTCAATCATCGTCTTCCGGCGGCTCAGTCGCCGGTGGTCGGCGTGGCCGTGATGCGGTGGATCGACAGGTCGGCGCCCTGGAACTCCTCTTCCTGGGTCAGACGGATGCCGATGGTGCGCTTGAGCGCCCAGTAGACGACGAACCCGCCGATCAGGGCGATGCCGATACCTACCAGCGTGCCCACCAACTGCGACAGCAGGCTCACGCCACCCATGCCGCCGAGTGCCTCGAGGCCGAAGATACCGGCGGCTATCGCCCCCCAGGCACCGCAGAGGCCGTGCAGCGGCCAGACACCCAGCACGTCGTCGATCTTCCAGCGGTTCTGGGTAATGATGAAGGTGGTGACGAACAGCGCACCGGCGATCGCGCCGATCGCGAGCGCACCGAGCGGGTGCACGATGTCGGAGCCGGCACAGATAGCCACCAGCCCGGCCAGTGGGCCGTTGTGGACAAAGCCCGGGTCATTGCGGCCGACGAACAGCGCGGCCAGCACGCCACCGACCATGGCCATGAGTGAATTGAGTGCCACCAGGCCCGAGACGGCCTCGACGGACTGGGCGGACATGACGTTAAAGCCGAACCAGCCCACGGTGAGTATCCACGCGCCCAGGGCGAGGAACGGAATGCTCGACGGTGGGTGGGCCGCCATGCCGTTCTTGCCGTAGCGACCGCGGCGGGCGCCCAGCAGCAGCACTGCGGCCAGCGCGATCCAGCCGCCCATCCCGTGCACTACCATCGAGCCGGCGAAATCATGAAATCCGGCGCCGAAGCTCGATTCCAGCCAGCCCTGCAGGCCGAACCGGCCGTTCCAGACCATGCCCTCGTAGACGGGGTAGATAAAGGCCACGATCAGGAAGGTTGCCGCGAGCACCGGGTAGAACTTGGCCCGCTCGGCGATGCCGCCGGAGATGATCGCCGGGATGGCCGCCGCGAAGGTCAGCAGGAAGAAGAACTTGACCAGCTCGTAGCCGTTGCCGACGTTGAGTTCCGCGGCCGCGGCATAGAAGTCCATGCCGTAGGCAATCGAATAGCCGATGAAGAAGTAGGCGATCGTCGCGACGGCAAAGTCGGCGATGATCTTCACCAGGGCATTGACCTGGTTCTTCTCGCGCACCGTGCCCACCTCGAGAAAGGCGAAGCCGGCGTGCATGGCCAGCACCATGGCCGCGCCAATCAAGAGAAAGAAGGTGTTCGCACCGTCCTGAAACGTTTCCATCGAAGTCTCCCGTCTGAATTGCTGGCTGCACCATGAGCAGGAATCGTTCCATGCCGGCATGCCGCATTGCGGGGCATTTATCCCCTGTTTAATGCCCCGCCATGGTGCGGCCTTGCTCGCGAGTGCACAAACCGGGTGCATTGCGGGGTCGTACCCGTCACTACCCGCCCCGAAAGGGGGCGCCATTGGCTATGCTCCGGTCAGTAATGTTCAACGGTGTTTCCCCACCCGGGGGTGAGCGATGACCGATCCAGACCAGAAGGCCCGTCGCGAGGCGATGGTGGATTACCAGGTGCGCGCCCGTGGTGTCCGATCGCCGGCGGTGCTCGAGGCGATGCGGCAGGTGCCACGCGAGGCGTTCGTACCACTCGATCTGCACGAGTTCGCCTACGACGACACCGCGCTGCCCATTGCCGCCGGCCAGACCATCACCCAGCCCTGGATCGTGGCGATGATGATCGAGGCGCTCGATCTCAAGGGCGGCGAGCGGGTGCTCGACGTCGGTACCGGCTCGGGGTATGCCGCGGCCGTGCTCGCGCGGATTGCCGGGCAGGTCTACAGCATCGAGCGCATCGGCGAACTGGCGGACCAGGCGCGTCGCACGCTGATCGACCAGGGGCTGGCGAATGTCGAGCTGCGTGTGGGTGACGGGTCGCTGGGCTGGCCCGATGCGTCGCCCTTCGAGGCGATCATGGTGGCCGCGGCCAGCCCCAGCGTGCCGGATGCGCTCAAGCGCCAACTGGCGATCGGCGGGCGATTGGTGATGCCGGTGGGTGCGGACGAACGCGCGCAGGAACTGGTGCGGATCACGCGGCTTGGGGACGACGAGTATCGCTGCGAGGACCTGGCTGACGTGCAATTCGTGCCCCTGCTGGGGGAGGCCGGTTGGGACGAGTCGAGGGCGCGTCCGCGGCGAGGGTTCGGGCGGCACACGACCTCCGAGCGTGACCAGTCGTTGAGCCATCGCATCGCCGACGTGGCCGAGGGATTTGAATCGGTCGATGAGCTGCCGCTTGCCGGTCTGCTCGATCGCATCGGCGACTCCCGCCTGGTGCTGATTGGCGAGGCCTCGCACGGCACCTCGGAGTTCTACCGGGCCCGGCAGCGGATTACCGGCGCCCTGATCAAGGAGCAGGGCTTCGATTTCGTCGCCATCGAGGGCGATTGGCCGGATACCGCCCGCATCGACCACTACGTGCGACACGCCGAGTACCCACCATCCGAATGGACCGCCTTCGCGCGATTCCCCACCTGGATGTGGCGCAACGAGGAGGTACGCGGGTTCGTCGACTGGCTGCGCGAGCACAACGCCGATCGGGCACCCGCCAAGCGTGTCGCCTTTCACGGCCTGGATCTTTACAGCCTCTACAACTCCATCGCGGCGGTACTCGAGTACCTCGATGAGGTCGATCCTGAGGCGGCAGTCGTCGCCCGCGAACGCTACGGCTGCCTGACGCCGTTCGAACCCGATCCGGCCGCCTATGCCCGGATGTCGTTGAGCCCGGGCTATGCCGGCTGCGAGGCCCCGGTGGTCGAGATGCTGCGCGACCTGCAACAGCGACACCGCGGGTACGCCGAGCAGGACGGTGACCGGTTCCTCGACGTGGTGCAGAACGCACGCCTGGTCGCGAACGCCGAGGAATACTACCGCTCGATGTTCTACGGCTCGCGCAGCGCCTGGAACCTGCGTGACGGCCACATGTTCGAGACCCTCGAGGCCCTGCTGGTGCATCACGGCGAAGGCAGCCGGGGCGTGATCTGGGCGCACAACTCGCACGTCGGTGACGCGCGGGCCACCGATATGTCGCGCCGTGGCGAATTCAATATCGGCCAGCTGTGTCGGGCGCGTTTCGGTGAGGCGGTCTACACGATCGGGGTCGGCACGGACACCGGCACCGTGGCGGCCGCCTCCAACTGGGGCGAGCCGATGGAGGTAAAGACCTTGCGCTCGGCGCTACCCGACAGCTACGAGCGTCTCTGCCACGAAACCGGCCGGGCCGGTTTCCTGTTGCCGTTGGGGAAACACGGCGATGCCCAGGTGCGCGAGGGCTTGGGCGAACCACGCCTGGAACGGGCCGTCGGGGTGATCTACCGCCCGGAAACCGAGCGGGCCAGCCACTACTTCCACGCCGCGTTGCCAGCACAATTCGACGAGTACATCTGGGTCGATCGCAGCCGGGCGGTCACGCCACTAGACAGCCGAGAACTCGAGGGCGCCGCCGACACCTATCCGTTTGGTGTCTAGACTGTGGAACAGCTGTTCTTACGTCACGAGGAGACACCATGAAATCGATCGAACTGGGACTGGAGTGGTTTCTCAACCCGGACCACCTGCCGTTTATTGCCGGGATCGAGAAGGGCTGGTTTCGCGATGCGGGGCTGGACCTGACCCTGATCGAACCCGAGGGTCACTACGATGGGTTGGCGGAAGTCGCCCAGGGCAAGCTGGCGTTCGCCTGCAATGAGCCACTGCACATGATCGACGAGGCGCGCCCGGGACTGCGGGCGCTGGGGTGTTTCTTCGAGACCGAGGGCGGGGTGATGCTGACGCCGGAAGGCGAACAGGCCCTCGCGCGCGGCGAGACGATCCGGGTGGCCTCACCGGTGGCCGGCGAGGTGACCGACGATCTCGCCCGATTGATTGTCGCCCGCTGGTGCGAGCGCGAGGGCATCGGATTCGAGTCGTCGCAACTGCAGATCGAGGCGGCCGGTTTCGAGCATCTGAAGAACCTGCAGGCGGGTTTCCATGGCGCCTGGCTGTGTTTCGCGAACTTCGAAGGGGTCGAGGCACAGGAGCTGGGCGTCGCCGCGCGCCTGATCTCCAGCGTCGAGGTGGGACTGCCCAACTTCTCGGCGCTCGAGCTGTTCACCGGTGAGGCCTTCCAGCGCGAATACCCCGAGGTGATCGAGGCCGTGACGCGCATCGCCTCGGAAGGGGCGACGCTTTGTCGTGAGGACCCGGACGAGGCGATGCGGCTGTGGTATCGCTACAGCGGTGAGGCGCAAAGTGAGCTGATGGACGCGATCGTGCGGGATACCTGTCATCGACTGGTGGCCCCGGTCGTGCCGGATGCCGAGCGCTGGCGGGACATGTGGCAGCAGTTTCATCGCATGGGCCTGTCCCAGGTCGATCAAGCCGGCTACGAGGCGATGTTTTCCCCCGCCTGACCCGCGATGGTCGTCGTGATGCTCAGAACGTCGACAGGCCCGTGGCTTCCATCAGGCGGTACCGCCAGTAGCGCCACGCCGAGTCATCGGCGTACTCGGCAAAGGGCAGGCTGTGCTGTTGGCCGTTCTCGTTGGCCCAGCGGGTATCGAAAAAGCGGGTGGCGGCCCGCAGTGCCGGGTGATCGGCGGGCGCCTGCCACTCGACATTGGTTTCCATGTTGAAGTTGTCGAGGTTGCGGCGGGTGAAATTCGCCGAGCCGAGCAGCAGGCGGGCCGAGCCGTCACTCTCTTGATGGAGCAGCAGCTTGCTGTGGCACTGCTCGCCGTCGGTATCGCACCAGCGCACCTCGACCCCCGCACGATGTAACTCCATGCCGACCGGGCGATTGGGAATCCCGCTTTTTGTCCGCCCGAACGCATCATGGTTGGGATCGAGCAGGACGCGCAGGTTGACCCCGCGGGCGGCGGCCCGCTTGAGCGCCTCGATTACCTCCCGATGCGCGAGGTAGAACATCGCCAGATCCAACCGTTCGCCGTTCTCGGCCGCCTTGATGATCGCCAGGGCGGCCTCGCGAATGCGTGCCTCGGTGAGCACGCGCAAGCGCCCCTCGGTCGCATCGAAATAGTCCCCTCGGGGAGGCGAGGGCAGGGTGAAGGCCCGCTCGGCCCCGGACAGGCTCGCTGCAGCCTTCTCCGTTGACAACAGGTCCAGGGCCGCGGGGCCGGCAAATCGCAGCGCCACGTTGCCGTGACGGCTGCTCGCATCGTGCGGATTGGCCGAGGTGACCAGCCCGATCCAGCCCTCTCCCCTATCGGCGATCACGGTCTTGCGGTGGTTGGCCTTAAAATTGAGCAGCCGCATCCACGCGTCGAGGGTCGAGGCGCGGTCCTCGGCCAGGGGGTTGGGTAGCCGGCCCGAGCCGGGTTCGCTCTCGAGCCAGCGGCAGCACAGTCGCCACAGGCCGGACCACAGGGCATTGGGATCACGCAGTCGGTCCAGGTCGGTGGTGATGACCCGCACGCCGGCGGAGCGCAGTCGTTCGAGGTGATCGGACTCGATGCTGCCGTAGACCGTGTTGACCGGGTCGGTAATCAGCACCGCATTCAGATCCGTTTGGCGGCGCCGCTGCTTGATCAATGCCGTGGTCAGTTCGGCCGAAAGCGGGCGATGACCGTCGCTGGCCTCGCCGGCGAAATCATTGAACAGGAACATGTCGAGTACGAGCAGTTCCCTAGCCCCCGCCACCATGTCAGAAATTGCATCGAATATTTGCTGGTCGCTGATGCGTTTGCCGTCGGGGGCGGTATAGGTGGCGTCGGCAAGGAAGGTCACATCCTCGGCCGGTACCCATGGCGTGGCCACGTCGAGCCCGCCCGGCATCGGTTTGTAGACGTGCCAGGTGCCGACGATCAGCCAGGCGAGCAGACCGATCGACAGCAGGACCATCAACGTGCGTTTGCCGGGGCGGTAGCGGTTATCGCGCATGGGGGTGTGCTTCGGGATGGGGTGGGTTTGATGCGTGGCCGTCGGGTTGGCCGGTCGCTGCCTGGAATCCTACACGCAACGCGTGGCGCGGTGCAGCTGAATCCAACCCCGGTATCGCGACGACGCATCCATTGAAACGACGGCCCGGCGGCAGGGTGAGGTGATAGTCACTCGCTATTAAAGTGCGGTGAAAAATCAATTTGCAGCCCGTGAGTGGGCGGCCTACTTTGAGACCTGAGTCGGTGATAAAGGCATTCCGTCCCGTCAATCCGGATGGGTGTGCGTGGTCACCACGATCTTCCCGGACGGGGGCTTCCCCGCCGGGGCCTTTCGCACGAGCGAACCTGGAGAGTCGGACTGTGACCGGTCGGCCTCCACCAAGACCACGAGGAGAAGGAAATGGGCGAGAACGCGAACGCAGGCAAGTGCCCGGTAATGCACGGCAGCCGCACCCGGATGGGCGGTGGCGGTGGTAGCGCCAAGGACTGGTGGCCGAACCAGCTCAACCTCGGCATCCTGCACCAGCACACCGCCGTGTCGAACCCGCTGGGCGCGGATTTCGATTACGCCACGGAGTTCAAGAAACTTGATCTCGAGGCGGTGAAGAAGGATCTGGTCGACCTGATGACCGACTCCAAGGAGTGGTGGCCGGCGGATTACGGTCACTACGGCCCATTCCTGATTCGCATGGCGTGGCACTCGGCAGGCACCTATCGGACCGCCGACGGCCGGGGCGGGGCATCCACCGGCAACCAGCGCTTCGCGCCGATCGGCAGTTGGCCGGACAATGCCAACCTGGACAAGGCCCGCCGGCTGTTGTGGCCGATCAAGCAGAAGTACGGCAACAAGCTTTCCTGGGCCGATCTCTACATCCTGGCCGGCAACATGGCGCTCGAGTCGATGGGGCTCAAGACCTTCGGTTTCGGTGGCGGCCGTGAGGACATCTGGGCACCCGAGGAGGATATCTATTGGGGTGCCGAGGAAGAGTGGCTCGCCACCAGCGACAAGCCGCACAGCCGATATTCCGGCAATCGCGAGCTGGAAAACCCGCTCGCCGCCGTGCAGATGGGCCTGATCTACGTCAACCCGGAAGGCCCAGACGGCGAGCCCGATCCGCTCGCCTCGGCCAAGGATATCCGCGAGACGTTCGAGCGCATGGCGATGAACGACTACGAGACCGTCGCCCTGACCGCCGGTGGCCACACCTTCGGCAAGGTGCACGGCGCCGGCGATGCGGCGCATGTCGGCCCGGAGCCGGAAGCCGCACCCGTCGAGGAGATGGGCTTGGGCTGGAAGAGCAGCTACGGTTCCGGCAAGGGTCGCGACACCATTACCAGTGGGCTGGAGGGCTCCTGGACGCCGACGCCGATCAAGTGGGACATGTCCTACCTGGACGTGCTGTTCGGCTACGACTGGGAGCTGACCAAGAGCCCGGCCGGTGCCTGGCAGTGGACGGCAAAGAACTTGGCGGAGAAGGACCACGCCCCGGATGCCGAGGACCCGAACCGACGCGTCGGCATCATGATGAGCACCGCCGACATGGCGATGCGCGAGGACCCCGAGTACCGCAAGATCGCCGAGCACTTCCACAACAACCCGGACGAATTCGCCGATGCCTTCGCGCGGGCCTGGTTCAAGCTCACCCACCGCGACATGGGGCCGAAGGATTGCTACCTCGGCCCGAACGTGCCGAACGAGGATCTGATCTGGCAGGACCCGGTCCCGCCGGTCGACCACGTGCTGATCGACGAGCAGGATGCCGAGGAACTCAAGGCGGCCATTCTGGATGCGGGCCTCACCGTACGTGAACTGGTTTACACCGCGTGGTCGTCGGCCTCTACCTTCCGTGGGTCGGACAAGCGTGGCGGCGCCAACGGCGCACGCGTCCGGCTGGCCCCGCAGAAGGACTGGGCCGTGAACGAGCCCCATCAACTGGCGCGGGTGCTGAAAACCTTGGAGGGCATCCGGGCAGAATTCAACGCGGCCCAGTACGGCGGTAAGCGCGTGTCGCTGGCCGACCTGATCGTGCTGGGTGGTTGCGCGGCCGTCGAGCTGGCGGCCTGGGATGCGGGTTATCCGGTCGAGGTGCCGTTTGCCCCGGGGCGGACGGATGCCACCGACGAGCAAACCGACGCCGATTCCTTCGATCCGCTCGAGCCGGAGGCAGACGGGTTCCGCAACTATCGTTGCGCCAAGTTCACCGTCTCCGAAGAAGAGTTGCTGGTTGATCGCGCCCAACTGCTCGGACTCTCCGCGCCGGAGATGACCGTGCTGGTCGGTGGCATGCGCGTGCTCGGCGCCAATTTCGGTGACAGCAAACACGGCGTGTTCACCGACGAGCCCGGCACCCTGACCAGCGATTTCTTCGTCAACCTGGTCGACATGGATGTCGTCTGGCAGCCGACCGCCGCCGACGAGGACATCTACGAAGGGCGGGACCGTCAGACCGGTGAGCTCAAGTGGACCGGCACGCGCCTGGATCTGGTGTTCGGTTCGAACTCGCAGCTGCGGGCGATTACCGAGGCCTATGCCCAGGACGATGCCGAGCACAAGTTCGTCAAGGACTTCGTGGCTGCCTGGAACAAGGTGATGAACGGCGGACGTTGCGATCTCGGCTGACTTCGCCGGCTAGGTCGTGGGAGTCTGGCGGTCACCCCCTCTACGACAAAAGCCACCGGCCCGACGACCGGTGGCTTTTTTTGTCGGCGGGCAAGGCGCGTCAGCAGTTCCACTGGACACGGGGTTTACCGTGGCTTGTCTTCGTCGCCAGGCGTGGACGGTTGGGCGGCCGCCGGTTGAGACGACGGGTCGTTCTCGGTCGTCGCCAACGGGGTGGCGGCGCCGGTCATCTCCATGACGGCCTCGTCGCGGTAGGTGTCGGTGTCCTCGACGCCACCGGCCTCGTCCTGGTGCCGGTAAAGCTGCTTGCGCAACCGACGGGTGTACTTGGCGGCCTTGTAGGACTGGTCGACGATGCGGCGCACATGACTCAATTCGTCCAGTCGGGCCACCATCTGCCGCACCGGTAGCCGATTATCGGCACCGGCGCGCAACAGCAGCGCCTTGAGCGACTGGTAGTCGTCGGCAAAATCCTTGATTGCCCGCTTGATCGGCTTCATCTCGAAGCCCTCGATGTCCGGGTCGGCCAGGGCGAGGAAATGCGCGGTTTCGCGCCGGAATTCGGTGAGTGCCTCGGTGAGTGCCGGGTCGGTCGGGGTCGTCAGCGCGCCCTCGATCTTCGCGATTTCCTCGACATTTTCAACGATATCACCGTAGTAGCGGCTTATGCGCATGGCCAGCGGAAAGCCGTCCGCAATCGACTCCGGGATCTCGCCGTACTGGGCGCGGTTGCTGAATTCAGCGGTGGCGAGAATCAGTCGATCCACGATCGCGCGTTCGCGTCGTAACCGCTCGATCGCCGCCGAGCCTTCCATGCTGACCACATCCCGGGCACCGCGACGGGTAATCTCGCCGATGCGTTTCAACTCCATGTTCAGCGCATTGAGCGCCAGATCCGGGGTGCTGGCGATGTTGCGGTCGAGGTGACGTGGTTGGCCTTCGTCTTCCTCGGCGGTGCGGAATCGACCTTCCAGGAAGGTGACCAGCCGGGGTGTCAACGGCCAGAAGATCGCCATGCCCAGAAGCTTGGTGGTGGTGTGGAAGATGGCGAGCGAGGTGGCCGGCCCCGGTTCCAGGCGCATCAATTGCGCGGCGTGCGCCACCAGCCAGAGCAGGGCGGGCAGGCCGATGAACGCGACGATCCCGACCACGATGTTGAATAGGACGTGGGCCATGGCGGCCCGTTTGGCCGAGGAGGTGGCGCCGATGGCGGCGAACAGGGCGGTCGAGGTGGTGCCCACGTTGGCGCCGATCACCATGGCCGCGGCGGCCGTCAGTGGGATCAACCCGGCGCCGGCGGCCGTGAGGGTGATTGCAAGCGACGCGCTTGACGAGTTCATCACCGCGGTCATGACCACGCCGATGGCGACGAACATCAGCAGACTGCCGATGCCGCTGCCGGTGTGGGCAGCCAGATCAAACCCGTCGCCGAAATCACCGAAGCTCGCCTTCAGTACATCCAGGCCGAGAAAGAAGATACCGAAGCCGGTGAGCGCATCCCCCAAGTAGGCGCGCCGCTTGCCCTGGCCGGTCACGCGCAGCAGCATGCCGATGGCAACGGCGGGCAGGGCCAGCGCCTGCAGATCGACCTTGAAGCCGACGAGCGCCACCAGCCAGGAGGTGGCCGTGGTGCCGATATTGCTGCCGATGATCACGCCCACGGCCTGGGACAGCGTTAGCAGCCCGGCATTGACGAAGCCAACCGTGGCGAAGATCACCGCGGAGGACGATTGCACGACCGCGGTGATGCCGATGCCGGAGAGAATGCCGCGTGGCGTGGTGGCCGTGCCGCGGGCGAGTATCTCGCGTAGCGCGTCGCCGGCGGCGACCTTGAGACCGTCGGTCATCAGGCGCATGCCCAGCAGAAACAGGCCGACCCCGCCGAGGAAGGTGAGTGTCAACTGGATGTTCATGATGTTCATCATAGCCATCTTGTCGCGAAATGTCGGCACGCGCCGCCGCGCGGGCGCTGGATAACGCGGGTGCTAGACTTCGGCCCCAACGAATCCCTCCGCGCGGCCTTCCTTGGCGCTTTCCCGCCGATGGATCGCCCGTGGATGGCCCATGTATGCCACGGATAGTCCATGGATGGCCCATGGATGGACCAGGCCCGAGAGATTGCACCATGCGACGTCGTACTGTCCTGATGCCCCTGTTGCTTGCCGGCATGGGTCTGATCCCTCTGCTGACGGGTTGCCAGGCCGAAGTCGAGGCCGAGCTCGAAGTTGGCGATATCCGCGAACGCGAGACGCGTGGGCTGTTCGCCACCAGCCAGGTGCGCACCGACGATTGCGATCGCGGCACCCGCAGCGCCGAGCGCGAGGGCAGCGCGGGCTGGGCCACCTGGGCGCTTTCGGGCGTCTTCCCGGACACGCGTTACCGCAGCTGCCGTGAGCTCGAGGTGGGCGCGGTGACGACGTTTCGGAACATGATCGTGTTCGATGCCATGCCGGGCGAGGTGTTGAGCGGGTTGTCGCATGTCAATATCAAGCTGAACGAACAGATCGTGTCCGTCGGCCTGCCGCCCTACGTGCAGGGCAATATTGAACGGGTGCGGGGGCAGGTCGGTCGCCAGGGCAATCCCGAGATCACGACCCGACTGACGCTGGTCAACAACGAGGAGGAGGCGTTCGGCTATCGACTCGCCCGTTACGACGAGGGGGAGGTCGAGTGGGGTGAGCCGCGCGTGCTCGAGGCCAGTTCACGCGTGTCTCTGGACTACCCGGCCGCGCTGGCCGAACGGGTGTTCGTCGAGGGGCGTGCGCCCCTGTTGCGGATCGAGCCCGCGACCGACTGAGTTGGCAAACGGGGTGCCATTCCCGAATAGCCCGCGGGCTTATCGCGAGCAGCCGGCGGGGCGTTCGCCAGTGGGGTCCGCGTCCCGGAAGGGGTGACAGCGGCTCGGGATCAGGCGCAGGTCGGCCATCAAGGCGCAGGCCAGCGAGCGGCGGCGGCTTTCGGGGTAGAGTGCGCGGTAGAGCATGATCTTGAGAGTCACGAACGCGCCCAGCACGATGCCGCCCAAGGCAATCAGGCTGCCCAGGGCCAGCGTCGAAGTGCCCGAGAGTCCCTGGCCGACCGAGCAGCCCATCGCGATGATCCCCCCAGCGCCCATCAGCAGACCCCCGACCGAGTAAGACGCGAACTGCCCCCAGGCGCCAAAGCCTTGCAGCCGGAAATGGCCGCGCACGACGGCCCAGACGCCGGCGCCGACGATAACCCCCAGCATGGCCACGATGCCGAAGGTAACCAGACCGATGGCGGGCCCCCCACTCAGGCGCAGCACCTCGGCGGCCGGGGCGACGAAGCTCAGGGACTGAGTGCCCATGCCCTTGGGTGGATCGAAGGCCAGTGCCGCCTCGCTCATCAGGGTCTGCCCGGTGGGTGAGCCGGTCCATAGCCAGCCGGCCGTGATCACCAGACCGATACCCAGCCCGCCGATCACGTCCGCGCGGCGCATGCGCTGGGCGTGATCCATCCGCCACAGCCAGATGAGCAGCCCGGCGGTCACCGCCAGGGCCGTGGCCAGACGCCAGTGTTCCAGCGTGCCGCCGGGGACGACACCGGCAAGCAGGGCGCCCAGATCCTGATGGCCGATGGAGACGGCCTCGAAACTCAAGTGCGGCCAGGCCAGCGTCTGGTCGATGAACCAGCGCGCCTCGGGCCAGTAAAGCAGCACGGCGGCGGTGACACCCACCACGGCGTAGGCCCACAACGACTTCATGTCACCGTGGCCGATGTTGACCAGGGTCTTGGTGGTACAGCCGCCGGCCAGCACCATGCCCACCCCGAACAGCAGCCCCCCGAGCAGGTAGCGCAACCACGGGAATTCGGCGGCGCGGTAGTTGACCCGGGTCTGATCCAGATCGAACACCCCGGCGGTCTCGAGCAGGGCGACGCCGGCGATCGCCACGGCGATCGACAGCAGCCAAGCGCGCATCCGCCCCGGGTCACCGGTCAGTACCCAGTCGGAGACCGCGCCCATGTTGCAGTAACGGGTGGCTGCGGCGATGGCGCCGAAGGCCAGTCCGACGAGTGCGGCGCCGGCCAGCAGGGTGAGCCAGGGGTTGTCGAACAGCAGGGGCATGAGGCGGTCATCGAGTCTTGGGAAGTGGAGAGCCCTCATGGTAGGGCCAAATGCCCGTCAGGACGTTGTTTTTGCCACAGAATCTCGTGATCGGGGCATAAGGTCGCTGGCCGGGGATAGTTGATTCGATATCAGGATATCGAATCAAAGGTTTCGAATAGTTCGACAACGTCACCGAAAATCTGGTCCATACTCCGCCGCTCACAGTGGTAGGAGGGATAACGTGAGTCTGCTCGTTGAGGGGAAGTTGCACACCGACTGGTTCGAATCCGAGTCCGAGGGCGGCGAGTTCGTCCGCAAGGACTCGATGTTCCGTCATTGGATTACGCCCGACGGTTCGCCGGGGCCGAGTGGCGAGGGCGGCTTTTCCGCCGAGGCTGGGCGGTACCACTTGTACGTCTCCTACGCTTGTCCCTGGGCGCATCGCACCCTGATCTTCCGCGCGATCAAGGGGCTCGAGGAGTTGATCAGCGTGGACGTGGTCCATCCGCACATGCGCGCGGAGGGCTGGCACTTCGGTGACTTCCCGGGCGCCACCCCGGACAGCCAGATGGGTGCGCATCACCTCCACCAGCTCTACACCCGGGCCGACCCGACCGTCAGCGGCATCGTCACCGTGCCGGTGCTCTGGGACAAGCAGCGCCAGACGATCGTCAACAACGAGTCGTCCGAGATCATTCGCATGTTCAATTCGGCGTTCGATGACCTGACCGGCAATCGTGACGATTACTACCCGACGGAATTGCATGAGGCGATCGATGCGATCAACGCCACCGTGTACGAGCAGGTCAACAACGGGGTCTACCGCGCCGGGTTCGCGACCACGCAGGATGCCTACGAGGCGGCGTTCGACCGATTGTTCGAGGCACTCGACGGGCTGGAGAAACGTCTGTCCCGGCAACGCTTCCTGACAGGTTCGCGGATCACCGAGGCGGACTGGCGCCTGTTCACCACGTTGGTGCGGTTCGATGCGGTCTACTACGGCCACTTCAAGTGCAACCGTCATCGGCTGACGGATTTCCCCAACCTGTGGGCCTTTACCCGCGAGTTGTACCAGTGGCCCGGCGTGGCCGAGACGGTGCGGCTCGACCACATCAAGCACCATTACTACGTCAGCCACGACTGGATCAACCCGACCGGGATCGTGCCACGTGGACCGAAGATCGCATTCGACCAACCCCACCATCGGGGTGTTCATCGCGATGAGCGGGAGGTGCTGCTGTGAGTATCGAGATCCGGGATGCCACCGTGATGGCCGAGGGTGCCGGGGCGCGGGTCAAACGGCACCTGCCGTTACCGGGGTTCATGAACTTCGATCCGTTCGTGATGTTCGATCACTTCGAGCTTGGCGCAGGAACGGGGTTCCCCGAGCACCCCCATCGCGGCTTCGAGGCGATTACCTACCTATTCAGTGGCGAGATCGAGCATCGCGATAATCTGGGCAATGTCTCGACCGTGGGGCCGGGCGGGGCGCAGCGTTTTACGGCCGGCTCCGGCATCGTCCATTCGGAAATGCCCTCGGTCGAAGAGACCACCAGCGGTATCCAGCTGTGGGTGAACCTGCCGCGCCGACTGAAGGCCAGCGAACCCTCCTACGAGGAGTCCCCTGCCGAGACCGTGCCCGAGGTCGCCTTCGACGGCGGACACGAGCGGCGCATTGCCGGCGAGGGCGGTCGGGTAAGTCTGAAGACGGATGCCCTGTATCGCCACGTGATGCTGGATGTTGGCGGTCGGCACACCATCGAGTTGCCGGCGGGCTGGCGGGCGATTGTCTACCTGAAGGACGGCGCGGTGCGGGTCAACGGGCAGTCTCTTTCCCCGGCGCAGGCCGCCTTCCTCGACGCCGAGACACGGATCGAGCTTGAGGCCGCCGAGAACAGCGAGGTGATGGTGGCGGCCGGTCATCCGCACGGCGAGCCGATCCGCCAGCGTGGCCCGTACGTGGACTAGCCTCGGCCTGGCCATGGCCCGCGTTGCCGCCAGGAGGGCGGCTGGGTAGCATGGCGATTTTTTTGGACGATCATTCCATGAATCAACGTTACATCGTTGCCCTGACAGGCTTGGTGCTGGTGGCCTATGCCGCCTGGCTTGTCTACCTGGGTCTGTGCTACCGCCCGAGCGCGCCGACGCCCTGTTTGGCGAAACGGGCGGGTTTGAAGACCTCAGTGCGGTGTTCTGGTTGGTTCTGGGCGTGGTGCTGCTGTTCGCGAGACCGATCGGGCTTGGCCGTCGCATCGGCATGGCCGTGATCGCCGCCGCGCTGGCGGCCCGCGAGGAAGGGTGGCACAAGAAGTTCACCACCGACAGCCTGTTCAAGTCGGATTACTACCAGATGACCGGCGTGCCGCTGGCCGAAAAGCTGATTGCCGGGGCGGTCGCCCTGGGGCTGACGATCACGCTGATCTGGCTGCTGGTGATGGGCGGACGGGAGATGTTCGCCCGCGGTGGCTGGCGACGCCCCTGGGGATGGCTGGCGCTGTTCGCGGTGGCGATATCGCCGATCCTCAAGGCGGTCGATCGCGGCCCGTCGATCCTGCGGGTGCAGTTCGACCTCACCCTGCCGGAGAACATCGAGATGGTGATGCTCGCCTTGGAGGAGGGGATGGAATCGGCCTTGCCGGTACTTTTCCTGATGGCCCTCGGGCTGTACCTGATTGATCGTCGCTCGGGCGATGCTACCGCCCGTGGCTGACGAGACGGGGGCCGATTTCCGTTGCGGCATCCTGGATGTGCTCGAGGGTGCGGCGCTGCACAAGCGCCACGCCGAGGTTCATTTGGATGGCCGTTGGCGGCGTATTCGGGTGATCGACGTGGTCACCGATCGCGGCGAGGACTGGGTAATTCTTGCCGATGATGAGCGCCTGGCGGTGGGCCGGATCGAGAGGGCTCGCCCGGCATAGTATTGAGCGGGCGAGTTCGCGTGAGGCACGAAAAAACGGGGCGCAACGCCCCGTTTTCCGTTGCAGGCGCCCCGCCGACACGATCGGGGGGCTCTTGCGGTTCTTACATGCCTTCGAACAGGATGAAGGTCCGGTTCATGTTGGTGCGATGCCAACTGTCGTAGTGCTCGAGGTGCTTGAATTTCTCGAGGTCGTCGTTGGCATTCATCACATCGCTCATGGCCTCGAAGTTGCGAGCCGCCTCGCCAACGGTGTTGACCAGGAAGTCGTAGTAGTCACCGCTGTCGCGTCGCGCACGCTCCATGTCGCTGATGCGGCCATGGCCCGGGACGACGTGTTCCGGATCGATCTCCTCGAGTCGGGCGAAGGCCTCCAGCCCATTTTTCGGGTTCGACCATGGATGGATGCCCAGCAAGCGGTCGACGTAGACAAGATCCCCGGTGAACACCACATCGCTGGCCGGCAGATACGCCATCGCATCGCCCGGGAAATGGGCATTGGTCAGGGAGAGTTCGATCTCGGTGCCGCCCAGTGTGATGCTGGTGGCCTCGCCATCGAGGACCCGGTCGGCATAGGCCGGTTTGGTGCCCTCGAAGCGCTCGCCCAGTGCCTCGGGAAGGCGGCCTTCCATGTGCCGATCGGCAAATGCCTTCTGCGACTCGACGGTCTTCTCGAAGGCGATGACCTCGGCCCCCTGTTGCTGGAAGTAGTCGTTGCCCAGCCAGCGGTGATCCTGCACGCCGATGTTCACTACCCAACGGATCGGCTGGTCGCTGACCTCGGCGACGGCGCGCTCGATGTACGGGCCACTGAACGCACCGGGGCCGGAATCGATCAGGATCACACCCACATCGGTCACGATCACCCCGTAGTTGGCGTTCATGCCGTGGTTCTCGTAAGTGCGCGCATCGGTTGGCCCGATGATCGCGTACACCGAGTCGGTGACCGGCTCGGCGGTCGGCTGGTAGGTGGCATCGCCATCGGCATGGCCGAGCGCCGTGGTCAGCAGGGCCAGGGTGCCGGCGAGCAGGGCACTGAGTCGTTGCATGGATATCTCCTGTGAAGGGTGCGGCCAAGTGTACATTCGATAGACCGAATATTGTTGAAAAGGTTCCCGCAACGAGATCCCGGCCGGTGCTAAGCTCGACACAAGGCCATAATCAGGGTCACCGTCCCGATATCGGCGACCGGAAACGATCAAGGGAGAGGCTGTAATGCGCTTTGTGCGGCGATTTTCCGAACTGGGTATGAACGACGTGGCCACGGTGGGTGGCAAGAACGCCTCGTTGGGCGAGATGGTGGCCCAGCTGGCCGAGCGTGGCGTGCGGGTGCCGGATGGCTTCGCCACCACCGCCGAGGCCTATCGATATTACCTGCGGCACAACGACCTGACGGATCGGATCACCGAGGAGCTCGGCGCGCTGGACACCAACGACGTGACCGCGCTGGAGAAGGCCGGTCGGCAGATCCGCCGCTGGATTGCCGAGGGAGAGGTGCCGGAGGATTTGGCCGAGGAGATCGTCGCTGCCTACCGGGAACTGGGTCACGACTATGGCGAGAACACGGATGTCGCCGTGCGCAGTTCGGCCACCGCCGAGGACCTGCCCACCGCCTCGTTCGCCGGCCAGCAGGAGAGCTACCTCAATATCGCCGGTGAAGAGGCCCTGATCGACAGTATCCGGCACGTGTTCGCCTCGCTGTTCACCGATCGGGCGATCTCCTACCGGGTGCACCAGGGATTCGATCACATGGCGGTGGCCCTGTCGGCCGGGGTGCAGAAGATGGTGCGCTCGGACAAGGCCTCCTCGGGGGTGATGTTCACCATCGATACCGAGTCGGGCTTCCGGGATGCCGTGTTCATCACCGCGGCCTACGGCCTGGGCGAGAACGTGGTGCAGGGGGCGGTCAACCCGGACGAGTTCTACGTCTTCAAGCCGATGCTCAAGGAGGGCCTGTGCCCGATCGTCTCGCGCCAGCTGGGCGAGAAGGCGATTCGCATGATCTACACCGAGGATGCCCGTCACGGCGCGTCCACTCGCAACGTCGACGTGCCGGTCGATGAGCGCCAACGGTTCGCGATCACCGACGAGGAGGTGCTGACGCTGGCGCGCTTTGCCGTGGAGATCGAGCGCCACTACAGCGAGCAGGCCGGGGAATTCCGCCCGATGGACATCGAGTGGGCCAAGGACGGTGACAGCGGTGAGCTGTTCATCCTCCAGGCCCGCCCCGAGACGGTCCACTCGCAGCGCGAGGCGGCCACCCACGCCACCTATCGACTCGAGGAACGGGGCGAGGTGCTGGTGGAGGGCAAGAGCGTCGGCGAGCGCATTGCCGCCGGCCGGGCCCGGACGATCGAGTCCTCGGCGGAAATGGCGAAGCTCGACGACGGCGAAATCCTGATCACCGACATGACCGATCCCGACTGGGAGCCGATCATGAAGCGTGCCGGGGCGATCGTGACCAACCGGGGTGGACGGACCTGTCACGCGGCGATCATTGCCCGGGAACTGGGCATCCCGGCGATCGTTGGTTGCGGCGATGCCACCAAGTGCGTGCCCGATGGCGAGGAGGTGACCGTCTCCTGCGCCGAGGGCAGCACCGGACATGTCTATCGCGGCGTGCTGCCGTTCACGGTCGAGCGGATCGACCACTCGGTGACGGAAACCACGCGCACCGATCTGATGATCAATCTCGGCGATCCCGAACAGGCCTTCCGGTTGTCCTCATTGCCGGCGGCGGGAGTGGGCCTGGCGCGCCTGGAATTCATCATCAACAACCGCATCGGGATTCACCCCCGGGCGTTGCTCGAATACGACCAGCTGGATGCCGAGACGCAGGCCGAGATCGATCGGCATACCGTGGGCTTCGATGATCGCCGCGAGTTCTATATCCAGAAGCTCGCCGAGGGCGTGGGCACGATTGCGGCGGCCTTCCACCCGCGGCCAGTGATCGTGCGCCTGTCGGACTTCAAATCGAACGAGTACGCCGCGATGGTCGGTGGGGCGGGCTTCGAGCCCCACGAGGAAAACCCGATGCTCGGGTTCCGTGGTGCGTCTCGTTACTACGCCGAGTCGTTTGCCGAGTCGTTCGTGCTCGAGTGCGAGGCCTTGCGGCGGGTGCGCGAGGGGATGGGGTTGACCAACGCCCAGGTGATGCTGCCCTTCGTGCGCAGTGTCGAGGAGGTTGACCGGGTGCTCGCCCTGATGACCAAGGCGGGGCTCGAGCGCGGGCGACATGACCTCAAGGTCTACCTGATGTGTGAGATCCCGGCCAATGCGCTACTGGCCAAGGAATTCCTCGAGCACGTCGATGGTTTTTCCATCGGCTCGAACGATCTCACGCAGTTGACCCTGGGCGTCGATCGTGACTCCTCGCTGATCGAAGGGCTCGACGAGCGTAACCCCGCCGTGCTCAAGTTGATGGCCATGGCGATCGCCGCCTGCCGCGAGCAGGGCAAGTACATCGGTATCTGCGGCCAGGCGCCCTCGGATTTCCCCGAGATCAGCGAGTGGCTGGTCGAGCAAGGCATCTCGAGCCTGTCGCTCAATCCCGACAGCCTCCTGCCCATGCAGCAGACCGTGCTCGAGGCCGAAAAGCGGTTGGCATAACAAGACCAAATTGGTCCGATTTTGCTACCCTGTCGCTGACGCATTTACATTGGGGTGATGATATTGATGGGCCTGTTCGGCAAGAAGCGCAACGTGAACGACGACCGAAACGCCGAGATCCAGCGTGCGGTGGAGGCGATTCACGATCCCAACAACGACCAGACGCTGGCCGAGGCGGGGGTGATCGAGCGCGTCGAGTGCCGCGACAAGTCGTGTCAGATCGATATCGTGCTCGACTACCCGCCGGGTGACTGGGAGGCCGAGTTGACCAGTCGGGTTCGTGAGGCCGTCGCGACCGTCGATGCCTCGGTCGACCCCGCCGTCACGGTGGCCTTTGTTGCCCCCGAGGGCTCGGCCATGCACGGCAAGCCACTGCCCGGCGTGAAGAACATCATCGCGGTGGCCTCCGGCAAGGGCGGTGTGGGCAAGTCCAGCACCAGCATCAATCTCGCCCTGGCCCTGGCGGCCGATGGGGCCAGGGTGGGCCTGCTGGATGCCGACATCTACGGCCCGAGCCAGCCGAGCATGCTGGGTAGCAACGAGAAACCGCGCCAGGTGGACGACAAGTCGATGGCCCCGGTCGAGGCCCATGGCCTGCAGACCATGTCGATCGGGTACCTGGTCGACGAGGAATCGGCGATGGTCTGGCGCGGGCCGATGGTGACCTCGGCCCTGATGCAGTTGCTCAACGACACCCGTTGGGACGGTCTGGACTACCTGATCGTCGACATGCCGCCGGGCACCGGTGACGTGCAGCTGACACTCGCGCAGAAGGTGCCGGTGGCCGGCAGCGTGATCGTGACCACGCCCCAGGAGATCGCCACCCTGGATGCGCGCAAGGCGATCAACATGTTCAACAAGGTCAACGTGCCGATCCTCGGCGTGATCGAGAACATGGCGACGCACGTCTGCTCGAACTGCGGTCACGTCGAGGCGATCTTCGGCGAGGGCGGCGGCGAAGCGATCGCCCGCCAGTACGGCACCGAATTGCTGGGTCGTCTGCCCTTGGACCTGCGGATCCGCGAGGACCTGGACGCCGGCACCCCGACGGTCGCAAAGGACCCAACCGGTGCTTTGGCCGGCACGTATCGGCAGGCCGCCCGCCGGTTGGCCGCCGGCCTCGGGCGGGCGGTGCGCTCGCAGGATCAGACCGGACCAGAAATCGTCATCGAGGAGTAAACATGCTGGAAATCACAGTTCCCAGTCGGGGTGTCCTGAACCTGTCGCACCTGGTGCTCGACTACAACGGCACACTGGCGCTCGACGGCGCCCTGGTCGAAGGCGTGGGCGAGCGCCTACACGAGTTGTCCAAGCACATGGACGTGCACGTGATCACCGCCGACACCTACGGTGACGTCGAAGCGCGACTGGTCGATCTGCCGGTGACGCTCTCCACGCTGACCGATCATCTCCAGGACGAGGCCAAGCAACGTTACGTGCGCACGCTCTCGGCCCGTGAGTGCGTCACCATCGGCAATGGCCGCAACGATGCACTGATGTTGGCCGAGGCCGTGCTCGGTCTCGGCGTGATGCAGCCCGAAGGGCTCTCGCGGCATGCGCTCGATGCCTGTGACGTGATCTGTCCGGACATCAACAGCGCCCTTGATCTACTCTTGAAACCCAAGCGGCTGATCGCGACGCTGCGCAACTGATATCGGGCGGCGACCCAGACCGATGGTCGCCGCCATTTCGTACGATTCCAACAGTCATTTCAGCCAGTACCACTGGCCAAGATAAAGGAGACAACACATGTCCCAAGTCACATTCAAAGGTTCGCCCGTCAACGTCGCCGGCACACTGCCATCCGTGGGTGACAAGGCACCCGCCTTCTCGCTGACCGCGAGCGATCTCGCCGACAAGGGGCTGGAGGCATTTGCCGGCAAGAAGAAGGTGCTGAACATCTTCCCGAGCCTCGACACGGGCACCTGTGCCAAATCGGTACGCGAGTTCGATCGCCGTGCCGGCGAGCTTGACGATACGGTCGTGCTCGGCATCTCAATGGATCTGCCGTTTGCCCAAGGCCGTTTCGCCGAGGCAGAGGGCGTGGAGAACATGGCCATGTTCTCGGCCTTCCGTCACCCGGCCTTTCTCGACGATTACGGTGTGCGCATCGCCGATGGTCCGCTGGCCGGCCTGGCGGCCCGTACCGTCGTGGTGCTGGACGCCGACAACACCGTGCGCTACGTCGAGCAGGTCGGCGAGATTGCCGACCAGCCGGATTACGATGCCGCCCTTGGCGCGCTCTGATCCGAGTCAGGCCGTGCCCGGCAACAGCGGGGCGCGTGGTTGATATCAGGCCCGGCACGTGAGCGGATGACAATCCGGGTCGCGACCGGGCCGACTTGTTTTCGATCAATTGGGACGAGCCAATGAGCAACCGACTGGGTGTCGACCTGGGGGGCACCAAGATTGAGGTCGCGGTGCTTGCCTCCGATAACCGCATACGCTGGCGGGAACGTGAGCCCACGCCGAAGGGCGATTATGCCGGCACGGTCGAGACCATGGCCGCACTGATCGAACGCGCGGAGCGCGAATGCGGACGATCCGACGGCATCGGGGTGGGCACCCCCGGCACGATTTCGCCGCGGACCGGCCTGGTCAAGAACGCCAACTCGGTGGTGCTCAACGATCGACCGCTGAAACGTGACCTCGAAGCGCGCCTGGGACGCGAGGTGCTGATGGCCAACGACGCCAACTGCCTGGCGTTGTCCGAATCGGCGGATGACGGGGCCGCGGCGGGTGCTGAGTCGGTGTTCGGCGTGATCCTGGGCACCGGCGTGGGCGGCGGCCTGGTGGTCGATGGCCGCGTGCTGGTCGGCCGCAATGCGATTGCCGGCGAATGGGGACATAACCCGCTGCCGTGGCCCGATGAGGCCGAGTCGCCCGGTCCGGCCTGTTGGTGTGGCCTGAGCGGTTGCATCGAACAATGGCTCTCCGGGCCGGCATTCGAGCGGGACCACGCCAAGCGGACCGGTGAGCGTCTGGATGGCGAAGCCATCGTTGCCCGTGCCTTGGAAGGGGACACGGCGGCACAAGCGAGCCTGTCGCGGTATGAAGCGCGACTGGCCCGCGCACTGGCCCACGTGATCAACCTGTTCGACCCGGACGTGATCGTGCTCGGAGGCGGGATGTCCAACGTCGAGCGGCTGTATGAAAGCGTGCCGCGGCAGTGGGACGGGTTCGTGTTCTCCGACCCGATTACCACCCGGTTGGTCGCCCCTCGTTTCGGTGATTCCAGTGGCGTACGCGGCGCGGCTTTTCTGGGTGACTCCATTGGTAGACGCCTGCGTTGACGCCATTTGGAGCCAGTGGAACTCGGTTGCTAAATACCTCAGTGATCTTCTGGGTTGATAGGTCCATAAGCAGGGTCTAGATTCAGAGAGATGACCCGGCCTGACCCTAGGCGGTCATGCGATCAAACAATTGGAGATTGATTGTCATGGATATCGAGCTGCAAATTTTACTTATCAGCATCATCGCCATGATCGGCATCGTTGGCATGCCGCTGTACGCGTTCTGGGTGCTGTGGAAAAGGTCCGGCGAAGCCAAGCACGCCCAGGAAGACGAACAGCAACACCAACATCCGCACAGCTGACACGGGCCCGAAAAAAATGGCTGGAAAGGCTTGAGGCTTTCAGGTCTGCCCGGCCATTTCTTCACGGCCAGGGTTCAGCCCACGAAGGGTTCAGCCCACGAGTCGACAAAGCCGGCGCTTTCAGGCGTCGGCTTTGTTATGTCTGGTGCTGGCAACTAATCCCGACCATGGCAGCCAGGCTATCAGTAATCCCTCCGCTATAAGCTAGACTCTTTCGATAGGTTAATTAGCGTCAAGTAGGGAGATCGGTAGTGGGTAGCCTCGACGCCGGCCAGTCGGTCGAAAATCAGCGCAACTCGCCGTCGTCCAGGCCCGGCCCCTGGCCCTTTTTTGCCCGCCTGAGCCGGGCGCTGCCGCCGCTGGCAGCGGGCCTCGTGGTCAGTGGCGTATTGCTTGCGACCACTTGGGTGGTCGAACGGCAGCTGACCACAGCGGCCTTGCAGGCCGATCTCAACAGTTTGGCTCAGATCCGTACCCGCATCGAATCCCAGCTCAATCAGGCCTCCAAGGTGTCCGTGGGGGTCGGGGCGATGATCGAGGCCAACCGCGGGCTGGACCAACCTGCCGTGCGAGCCGTTGCCCAGCGCATGCTCGAGCACACCCCCGGCATTCGATCCATCTCCCTTGCACCGGACAACGTGATCCAGGTCAGCATCCCGCTGGCGGGTCACGAGCTGGCGATTGGCACGGATATCGCGGCCGATCCGGTTCAGGGGAAGTTGGTGCGACGGGTGATGCAAAGTGGTAAGCCCGTGCTCAGTGGCCCCTATGAACTGGCAAAGGGCGGCTACGCTGTCATCCACCGGGTGCCGGTGTATTTCGATGGTGACGGGGACGGGAACGGGGAGGAAGAGTATTGGGGCATGGTTTCCACCCCGATCGACCTGATGCGCCTGTTCGAGGCGGCCGGTGTGTCCGACCGGCTGGCCCAGGGCACGCTGGCCGTGCGGGGGATGGATGGCCTTGGGGCCGAGGGAGCGGTTTTTCTTGGTCCCCCTGAGCTTTTCGGGCACGACGATACCTTGAAAGCGCCGGTGATTGCGCTGGATGGGCAATGGCAGTTTGCCATGCAGCTCAGTCAACCGAGCACGATGGTCACCCGGTTGATTCGAATCGTCGAGCTGGTGTCTCTGCTGGTGGGGCTGCTCGTGATGTGGCTCGCCGTGCGCTGGCAGGCGCAGCAACGGCTGTTGGTCGACTCCGAGCGTCTGCTGCGCGACGTTACCTCCAACGTCAGTGACGCGGTGTTCCGCACGGACGGGACAGGGCAGTTGATCTATATCAGCCCGGCGTACGAGCGCATGGTCGGTCGCTCCGCGCAGGGAGTGATCGGGGAGCAGTGGCTGAATCTGTTCCCTGCAGACGAGCGGCGTACGATCCGTGAGGCCACCGAGCGGATGCGTCAGCCCGAACAAGTCCCATCCGGTCCCTCGCTTAGTGACCGGGTGGTGCTGGCGACTCGCCTGATACACAGCGACGGGACGGTGGTCCCGACCGAGATGCGAGTCGAGCCGGTGACGGCGGCGTCGTTCGGGCAAGCGGGGCTGGTCGGCACCCTGATCGATCTGTCCGATCGGCAGGCCTTAGAGCAGTTGGAGGGGCTGGCTACCGCGGTGTTCGAAGGGGCGGGGGATTCCATCATCATTCTGGACCGTTATCGCCGGGTACTGGCGGTCAATCCGGCCTTCGAGCGATTGCTGGGCCATTCGAGCAAGGCACTGGTCGGCGAGCGGCTGACCATTCCCGAACCGCTGGATCGCAGTCGGCGACGGCTTGCGTCCTGCGTGCGCGGGTTGCGAGAGCGGGGCCGCTGGATCGAGGAAGTGGCTTGTCGACTGCCGGATGGGCGGGAGTGTGTTCTGGCCTGGTCGGTGGACCTGAACCGTGACGATCAACAACGCGTGAGTCGCTACGTTGCCGTGATCAGCGATGTCACGACCCGTCATCGCCGCATGCAGGCCATGCACCATCGTGCGCTACATGATCCGTTGACCGGCATGCTTAACCGCGCCGGCCTCGAGGAGCGCTGCGAGCAGGCTCGCCTGCACGCGATTCGCGAGGGCGTGGGCATCGCCTTGGCGTTTGTTGATCTGAACGACTTCAAGCCCATCAACGACACCCTCGGCCATCACGTCGGTGACGAGGTGTTGCGGGAAGTCGGACGGCGCCTTTCCCAGGTAGGTCGGCGGGAGGATATCGTTGCGCGCCTGGGTGGCGACGAGTTCGTGGTGGTGTTCTATGGCGTTTACGGTAACGAGGACATTGCCCGGTTGGGCGAGTCGCTGCTCGAGCAGTTGCGCGAGCCCATGGTGCTCAGTGGCACGGCGCAATTGGTCCACGTCCAGGCATCGATCGGTTTCGCTCGCTTCCCCGAAGATGCCGACACCCTCGAGGGCCTGATGCGCCGTGCGGATGCCGCCATGTATCGGGCCAAGGGGGCCAAGGGGGCCAAGGGGGCAAAGGACGAGTCGGTTGCCTTCCACACGGACCTGGAGAACCCGACTGGCTCGTCATGAGATGAATAGAAATAATACAATCAAGGAATAGTGTGCGACGAAATGCATGTTGCATTCCGATAGGGTGACGTTATCGCCCGAATCACAAAGGAATCGACATGCCCGCTACGACCACGTACCCCGTTACGCACATCCTGGGTTTTCCCCGCATCGGACGTGAGCGCGCGCTCAAGTGGGCGCTGGAACGCCACTGGCGCGGCGAGATCGACGCCGATGCCCTGCAGCACGCCGCCCGTGAGGTACGGGCCGAGTCACGCCAGTGGTTTCGCGGGGCGGGCGTCGAGCGACCGGCGTGCGGTGATTTCACCTTCTACGACGGCATGGCGGACCTCTGCCTGCTGTTCGGGCAGGCGCCCGATCGCTTCGGCGACCTGCCCAACGATATCGCCTCGTTGTTTGCCCTGGCCCGCGGGAAGCCGTCCGAGCAGGGCAGTCTCGCGCCGCTGGCGATGACCAAGTGGTTTGATACGAACTACCACTACCTGGTGCCCGAACTCGATGCGACCCGCCCGTTTCGACTCGATGCCGATCGGCTGCTGACGGAGATACGCGAATCGCTCGCTGATGACCCGGCCAGCAAGCCGGTGCTGATCGGTCCACTGACTTTCCTTTGGCTCAGCGCGGGTGTCAGTCGCGAAGAACGCCTGCGGCGCGCCCCGGAGCTCGCCGATGCCTACGCCACGCTATTGAGCGAAATTGCAGCCCTCGGCGCCGAGTGGGTCCAGCTCGACGAGCCGATCCTGGGGCTGGATTTGCCAGCGGATTGGCTGGCGGCATTCGAACCGGTCTACCACCGTCTGAAAACGCCGGGGCTGCGGCTGCTGTTGGCCAGTTATTTCTCGCCGATCGAGGGGCGCTTGGCCCTGCTGGCCTCCTTGCCGGTCGATGGGTTGCATGTCGACGTGTCCGCCGGTGATGATCTCGACGCCCTGGCGGATCGGCTCCCGGCGTTCAAGGTGCTCTCCGCGGGCGTCCTCGACGGGCGTTCGATCTGGCGGGCGGACTTGCCCGCGCTGCTCGATCGACTCGAGCCGCTCTACGAGAGGCTGGGCGAACGCCTGTGGTTGGCGCCGAGCTGTTCGCTTTTGCATTTGCCGCTGGATGCCGGTGAGGAAACCGATTTGCCGCCCGCGTTGGCCGCGAACCTGAGCTTTGCTCGGCAGAAACTCGACGAGTTGGCGTTGCTGGCCCGCGGGCTGGCCGAGGGCCGCGAGGCGATCGCGCACGAGATCGAGGCGACCACCGAGGCCCGTCTACGGTTGGAGGCATTGGATGGCCGCCAGGATACGGTGCGGCGCGAGCAGTTGGCCCGATCGCTCACCGAGAAACCGGCACGTGCGCGTCCGTATGCCGAACGGGCGACGGCACAACGCGCGAGATTGAACCTGCCGACCCTTCCCACCACGACCATCGGTTCGTTTCCGCAGACCGACGCGATTCGTGCGACACGCCGCGCACATCGCCGCGGGGAAATCGATACCACTGCCTACGAGCAGGCGATGCGCGAGGCGATCGCCGACACGATCCGCGAGCAGGAGTCATTGGGCCTCGATCTACTGGTACACGGCGAGCCCGAGCGCAACGACATGGTCGAGTATTTCGGCCAGCAGTTGGAGGGCTTTGCCTTCACCCGCGCCGGGTGGGTGCAGTCGTACGGCTCGCGATGCGTCAAGCCGCCGATCATCTGGGGCGACGTGGTTCGGCCTCGTCCCCTGACCGTCGACTGGAGCACTTATGCTCAGTCACTCACCGACCGACCGGTGAAGGGAATGCTTACCGGCCCGGTCACGATGCTCTCGTGGTCGTTCGTTCGCGATGACCTGTCGCGTGAGGAGGTGGCGTATCAACTCGCGGCCGTATTGCGCGAAGAGGTCGCGGATCTCAGCGCCGCCGGCATTGCGGCGGTCCAGGTGGACGAGCCGGCCTTTCGCGAAGGGTTGCCGCTGCGCCGCGCCGGCTGGGACGGCTATCTCGACTGGGCGGTGCGCGCGTTTCGCTTCGCCACCGCGGTGGCACCGGATGACGTCCAGATCCACACCCATATGTGCTACAGCGAGTTCAACGACATCATCGATGCGATTGCCGGGTTGGATGCCGATGTGATCACCATCGAAACGACACGCTCGAACATGAAGCTGCTGGATGCGTTTGCCGAGTTCGAGTACCCCAACGAGATCGGTCCGGGTGTCTGGGACATCCACTCTCCATTGGTGCCGAGCGTGGAGGAGATGGTCGATCGCCTGCGTCTGGCACTGGACAAGGTGCCGGTGGAACGGCTGTGGGTGAATCCCGACTGCGGTCTCAAGACACGCGGCTGGGAGGAAGTGAGAGCCGCGCTGCAAAATCTGGTCGCTGCGGCGGTCGATCTGCGCCGCGATTATGGTCGCGAATAAAGCGATTCACGTGGGCGTGGCGGGGTCTACACTCCGCGCACCTGAAGACAGCGCGCCATCACCGCGGAGCCATATCGTGAAACGATTTCTGACCGTAATAACGGCCGCGACGGTCACCCTGCTGACCCTGACGGCCTGCTCCGGGGCGAAGGTGCTCGAGTCGCTTGCGCCCAGCGAGTCGGTCTCGGTGACCCAGGGCGTGGTGTTCGATGTCGAGCGCGATCTTGCGCTGGATGTCTATCGCCCCAACGACTCGCAAGACGCTCCGTTGGTGGTGTTCTTCTGGGGCGGAAGTTGGCAGACGGGCGACCGCTCCACTTATGCGTTCCTCGGTCGGACGTTGGCCAGTCGGGGGTTCGTGGTGATGATCCCCGACTATCGCCTCTACCCCGAGGTGCGCTACCCCGACTTCCTGTATGACTCGGCTCGTGCTGTGGCCTGGGCACGCGAGCATGCGGGAGATTACGGTGCCGATCCGGAGCGCTTGTCACTGATGGGGCATTCGGCGGGGGCCTACAACGTGGCCATGCTGGTGTCCGACGGCCGATATCTCGAAGCAGCGGGCGGCGAGCGATCTTGGATTGCGGGCTGGGCGGGGCTCGCGGGGCCCTATGACTTCCTGCCGCTGAATGACCCCAAGCTCGAGCGTATCTTCGAGCCCGCCGACCCGCTCGAGTCGAGCCAGCCAATCAACTGGGTCGACAGCGAGGTGCCGCCGACGTTACTGGTGGTCAGCGCCGATGACCCGGTGGTCGATCCACGCAATACCGAGCGGATGGCCGAGCGCCTCAAACAGCTCGGCGTGCCGGTCGATCTGTTGCGGGTCGACAATCTGCGTCATGCCGGGGTGGTGGTCAGCCTGTCGAACGTATTCCCTTTCGACGCCCAGATCCTGTCGACGGTATCGCGGTTTCTCGGTCGGGTGCCGCCAACCGGGCCGGCGCACGCGATGACCGAGTGAGGCCACCGAGTAAGGGCCCGCTGCCTCGACGCGGTCAATCCGGGTGTTGCAGTGCGGCGACCGCCCGGATGCGTTCGCGCCGGAGCGCTTCGCCCAGCGCCTTGCCGCGAATCCCCTGTTCAAGCAGGGGCTGCGGCGAGATGGCGGCCACCGTTTCACGCACCTGGCGCAACCAGTCGCCCTCCGGATACTCGACCGATTCCTTGCCGGGCCTGCCGCGCGAGTCGGCGTGACAGACGATCAGAATCTCCTCGAAGCGCTCCGGGCGACGCAGGGCGTCCAGCTCGTCGATCAGGTCGACCAGCGTGGTGTCGCGCATTTCCAGCGCCCGGTGGATGCGACCGTGCTGGGCGGTCACGGTCAGGGCTAGCTCGCGGATTGCCTTGGGGGTGCGCAGGCGCTCGCACAGTGCCCGCGTGGGCTCGACCCCGCGACGTTCGTGGCCGATGTGGCGCGGCCACTCCTCGCGCGGCGTCAGTGCCTTGCCCAGGTCGTGGCAGACCGCGGCGAAGCGCACGCCGATGGAATCACTCAGGCCGGCGGCGGCGTCCAGCACCAGCAGGGTATGGATGCCGGTGTCGATTTCGGGGTGATGTTCCTTGGGCTGGGGCACGCCGAACAGTGCCTCGACCTCGGGAAACGTCTCGGCCAGGGCGTCGACCTCGTGGAGCACCGTGAAATAGCGCGACGGCCGTTCGGTGCCCAGCGCCTTGACCGTCTCCGTCCAGACGCGCTCGGCGACGAGATCGGCAAGCTCCCCGCTGGCGCTCATCTGCCGCATCAGCGCGGCGGTGGATTCGGCGACCTCGAATCCATGCGCGCCCAGCTGGGCGGCGAAACGTGCCACGCGCAGCACGCGCACCGGATCCTCGACGAAGGCGGGGCCGACGTGGCGCAGCCGGCGAGCATCGAGGTCCTTGCGACCGCCGAACGGATCGACCAGTTCGCCGTTTTCCCGCATCGCCATGGCGTTGATGGTCAGGTCACGGCGGGCCAGGTCATCCTCGAGCGTCACCTCCGGGGCCGCATGCACCGCAAAGCCGTGGTAGCCGCGTCCCTGCTTGCGCTCGGTGCGGGCCAGCGCGTATTCCTCGCCGGTCTCCGGGTGCAGGAACACCGGGAAGTCCGCACCCACCTGGCGAAAGCCGCGGCTGAGCATCTCTTCGGGCGTGGCGCCGACGACCACCCAGTCGTGGTCGACCACCTGGCGGCCGAGCAACTGGTCACGCACGGCGCCGCCGACGATGTAGCACTCGAGGTTGTCGGTGACCGTATCGGGCATCGTATCTCCGGGTGATTGAGTCGGGTTTGGGGCGGCAAAACTGGCTTTATCGTGACGGCTGCTAGCGGTAGACTGGCCGTCATTCTCGTCACGTTATGGACCGATCGCCATGAACGCGAACCCCTATCTTGAGGCATTGCAAAGCCAGTCGCCACGTTTCGAGTCCATGCTGCGCAGCATCGGGCTGGTGGCGGCGACCGAGGCGACGGTGCTGATCACGGGTGAGACCGGCACCGGCAAGGAATTGGCCGCGCGCGCGATCCATGCCGGCTCGTCGCGTTCCAATCGTCCGCTGGTGACGGTCAATTGCGCCACCATCCCGGACGAGCTGGCCGAATCAACGCTGTTCGGCCATCGGCGCGGCGCCTTCACCGGCGCGCTCGCCGACCAGCCGGGCCTGGTCGACCAGGCCGACGGCGGCACGCTGTTTCTCGACGAACTGGGCGAATTGCCCCAGGCCCTGCAGGCGAAATTGTTGCGCCTGCTCGAGAACGGCGAAACCCGGGCGGTGGGCGAGACAGGTACCCGTCGAGTGGATCTGCGCGTGGTCGCGGCGACGCACCGGGATCTTGCCGCCATGGTCGAGGCCGGCGAGTTCCGCGCCGACCTGTACTTCCGGCTGGCCGGCGTACCGGTCGAATTGCTGCCGTTGCGTGACCGTCAGGGTGACGTCGACTGGCTCTTCGCTCGCTTCCTGGAAGAGAATGCTACCCGCAGTGGCGTGGCGATGCCTCGCCTGACGGCGCGGGCCACCGGTGTGCTGCGTCGATACCGCTGGCCGGGGAATATTCGCGAACTCAAGCAACTGGCCGAACGGCTGGTGATCTTTCATCCAGGCGGCGTGGTCGACGTCGAAGCCCTGCCGCCGGCGATGCGGTCGGCGGCACAAAGCGAACGCGGTGGTCCGCTTGCGCCGGGCTTCGTGCTGCCGGAAGGTGGCGTCGATCTCGAGGCCGTCGAGAGCGATCTTCTGCGCCAGGCCCTGGCCCATACGGGCGGCAACAAGTCGCATGCCGCTCGCCTGCTGCACCTCTCGCGTGACACGTTCCTCTATCGTCTGAAGAAGTTCGCCATTGAATAGCGACTGACCAACGGATCTTGTCTCGAATCCTAAAGGCCCCGTCTCGGCATTGTCTGAGACGGGGCCTTTGCGTTGGTCGCGTTGCGATGGGGCCTAGTTATTGATGTCGTCGTCCGTCCCGTTGCGCCCCAAAAAAAACGGCAGCCGAAGCTGCCGCAAGGCCACGCTGTCGCGTGGCAGTCTGGAGGTAAAGGGGGTCAGAAGGTCGCAGTGAGACGTGCCCAAACGGTGCGTCCCGGCTCGTTGATCCGGGCGGTCGGGTCACCGAATGCACCGCTATAGGCCCGGTTGACGTGCTGGGCGTAGGTGCGGTCGAAGACGTTGTCGACACCGGCCTCCAGCCGCCAGTTCTTGCTGAGGGCATAGCCCGCATTGAGATCGAGCACGGCGTATCCGGCCGTTTCCGTGGTGTCCAGTCCGCTCTGTTTGTCGATGGCCTCGGCGCGAGCCGCCCAGCGCATGATTACGGCGGCGTCCAGCGCCCCTCGCTCGGCGCGCACCCCGAGGTTGCCGGACAGCGGCGGGATCTGCGGCAGGTCGCGCGAGTCGCTGGTGTTGCGCCCACGGACGTAGGCCAGCTGCGCCTCGGTCGCCAGCCAGTCGGTCACGGCATAACGCAGGTCGAGCTCGCCACCGTAGAGGCGGGCGTCGACATTGCGATAGGTCGTGGTCATCGGCATCAGGCCCGCGATCTGCCGGTCCTGCAGGATGTAGTTGTCGACCTGATCGACGTACAGGTTGGCGTTTGTTAACAGTCGCTCGTTCTGCCACGACAGACCTGTCTCGATCTGGTGATGGATTTCCGGTTCCAGGTCCGGGTTGCCCACCTTCGCCAGCATGCCGTTCATCAACAGGGTGAAGTACTTCTGGGTCAGGTTGGCGGCGACCGCGGTGCGGCTGATGCCGACGTGGCCGGAGAGGTTCGAGTCAAAGGTATGGCTGTAGCGAAGCAGGGCACCGATCTCGGTGTCGCTCTTGGTCTCGGTCGCCGCAGCGCGGATGGCGGCCGGGACCTTCATGTGGGTGGCAATGCCCTTGTCTAGGCTGGAATCGATCTCGCTGTCGAAGCGATCGACTCGCAGGCCGGCGCGTATCACGTTGCGGTCATCCAGTTCCCAGTCACCTTCCAGGAAGGCCCCCACCTGGTCCGTCTGGCCATCCGGCCATTGGCGAAACATGAGCATGTCGGTCATCGCATTGACCGCCTGGGCGTCTTGCTGCACGCGCTGGAAGTCGAGGCCGTAATCGATTTCGACCCCGTTGATGCGTGAGGACGCGGTCAGGCGGGCGGTGGTGGTGTGGGACTCCGCCGGGGCCTCCATCCGCATGGGGGCGGTCAACTCGCGCAGGCTGTAGTTGTCCATGAGATGGTCGACATTGGCGCGCGAGACCTCCAGGCGCAGCGTGTCGACCGGGCCGTCGAGATCCCCCAGCCGGCCGTCGAGGCGATAGATGGTGGCGTTGTCGAATATCGAGTCCATGCCGGTGCCGGCATAGCGGGTGTCGAGCATGCGGTTGCGGTCGATCGACACCTCGATGCCGGTCTCGTCACTGACGCGGTAGCCGCCGATGATGGTGCCGCTGCGCTGCTTGAATGACGAGGGCACCCCGTTGCCCTCACCATCCTCGTAATTTTCGCCGTTGGCGATCTGGCCGATCACTCGGGCGTAGGCATGGCCGTTGCTCATCAGCACGTCGGCGCTGCCCTGGTCGGTCAGGCCGTTGCTGCTGGTGGCAAAGCCGAACCGAGATTGGATGCCGGTTTCAGCGGCTCGTTCGAAGGTGTTGCGGGTGAGCTCGATGCTGCCGCCGCTACCCCCCGGTCCGCGGGTCAGCGTGGTCACGCCCTTGCGCACCTCGACGGTGTCGTAGCCGGCCAGATTGCCGAAACTGGTGGGCGGGTCCATGCGGTTCGGGCAGGCGTTGGCGATGCCCGCCCCGTCGAGCAGCACGTTGAGCTGGTGTTCACGCTGCCCGCGGATGATCGGGTCCAGACCATGACCGGACATGCGTCCGGCGTTGACACCGTTGATCTCGCGGAGTACTTCGGCCAGGTCGGCGCGTGGCGCCGTGTCCTCGGCCGTCAGCGTGACCGGTTGGTCGATCGCCACCGGTTCCGGGGCGGTAATCAGGATCGTGTCCAGACCCTGAGCGGCGGCGGGCTGGGTGCCGGCTGCGATGGTGGCCAGGTTGGCGAGGCTAACCAGAATGGTGGCGTGCAGACGAGTGGGGCGGTGATGCAGGCGAGCGGCAGTCATGCGGGAATCGTTCCTCACTGTGTTGTCGGTATGGCGGGACGGGTTGCCGCCCTACACAGCAGGAAACGGGCCACCGGTAAGCTATTGATTTACGGTTATCGGTGACCCCTGGAACGGGGCAGATGCCGCATGCGTTGTGGCATATGCCGCAATCGGGCGATGAGAGACAATCGAGAAGGTTGGCGGTTTGTGCCAGAATCGCGGGCCTGTTTACCCGCTTAACCCGACGAAGGAGTCGCCCATGGAAATTCTGCAGGATCGGCGCTACGGCGAGACCCACGAGTGGTACACGGTCGAAGACGACGTGATCACGGTGGGGGTGACCGAGCAGGGGCAGGAAATGCTGGGCGACGTGGTGTTCGCCGATCTGCCCGACGTGGGGCAGGCGGTCTCCGAGGGCGCGCCCTGCGCCACGCTCGAGTCGGTCAAGGCGGCTTCCGACGTACTCTGCCCGGTGGACGGCGAGGTGCTCGAGATCAACGAGGCGCTCGAGGACAGCCCGGAGCTGATCAACGACGATCCGCTCGATGAGGGCTGGATCCTGAAGATCCGCATGGAAGGCCAGCCGGCCGAGTGGATGAGCCCGGACGAGTACGGTCGGATGCTCGAGTCAACCGACTGACCGCCTTTGGCGCTGCACCGGCGAGCCGTCGTGGACGGTTCGCTCGCCCCTCAGCCGGGAGACAAACTCATGGCATCCGAACAGAACTACGGGCTGCGGCGCGTGTGGTACGCGCTGCGCTATTCCCTGCAAGGGTTGCGCGCGGCCTGGCGCAAGGAAGAGGCCTTCCGGCAGGAAGTCGTGGTCGTGATGTTGACCGTGCCGCTGGCGTGGTTCGTTGGCGAGAGTGCGCTGGAGCGAGCCGTGCTGATTGCGGTGGTGCTCCAGGTGTTGATGGTGGAGTTGCTCAACACCGGCATCGAGGCGGTGGTCGATCGCATCGGCCACGATCCACACAAGTTGTCGGGGCGCGCCAAGGATGTCGGCTCGGCGGCCGTCCTGATGGCGATCGTGATCGCCGCGGTGGTTTGGGGATTCCTGCTGTTCGACTGAAACGATGCCGCGTCAGCGCTCGGAGATGCGAGCGAATCGGCTGAGCAGGAAGAACACCACGGGCCAGGCCGCGAGATTGCTGATCGCGCGTGACAGGTAGGTGGCCATGGACACCAGATCGGTGGCCACGCCTTCCACCCACAGGGCCACCATCAGATAGCCCAGGGTGAAGCCCGCGATCAGCAGGGCTTGAGACAGCAGTGGCGCCACCCCGAATCGCTGGCGCAACGACAGAAAGAGGAAGGCCGTCATCGTGAACAGCAGGGCGTTGAGGCCCAGCAGGCCATTGGTCGCCACATCGAGCATCAGGCCGGCGATCCAGGCGTAGATCAGCCCCGCCTGCGCCGGGCGATAGAGCGACCAGAAGATGACCGTGAGAAGCAGCCACTGAGGATTGTGCACCTGCATCGTCGCGGGCAGGGGCAACAGGGTCAGTGCCAGCGCCGCGATGCTGGTCAGGATGATGGCAAACCAACTAGTCGTCATCAGTGGCTCCCGTGGCAGCCGGGACATCGGCTGCCGTGGACTCGTCGGCGGTGTGGCCATCGGTGGGTGGCGTGATGGTTGGGTGCTCGAGGACGGAATCGGATGCGGAACTCGGGTCGGGCGGTGCGTCCGGCGCCTCAGTGATCACGAGGACGTGATCGAGACGCTCGAGATCGGCCACCGGTTCGGCGATCAGCCGGATAAAGCGCTGGGCCTCGTCCATCTCGATGTCGGTCACTCGTGCCACCGGGTAGCCGCGCGGAAAGGCGGTGTCGATGCCGGAGGTGGTCAGCAGGTCGCCGGGTTCGATGGCGGTGCGCTCGGGCACACGCTCGGCAATCAACTGACGGTTGCCGGTGCCGCGGAGCAGGGTGGTGCGACCCGTGTCGCCCAGGATGACCGAGAGGATGTGGTCGCGCGAGGTCAGTTGGATGACGGTCGCACCGCTGTGCGTGCTGCGCAGGATCTGACCGACCACCCCGTACGCATCGATGACCGGGTCGCCGGGACGCACGTCGTCGCCGTGGCCGCGGCCGATGGTGAACAGATTGCCGTGCAGACTGGGGGGGTGACCGACGCGACGGGCAAGCAGCACGCCCGGGATCGTGCTGGCCTCGCCGTCAAGCATGGCGCGCAACTCGTCGACTTCGCGCTGCAACGCGACGAACTGCTGCATTTGGCCACGGAGGAGCATGTTTTCTTCATGCAGGCGCTCGACCTCCGCCTGGAGATCGCTGTGCTCGACAAACCATTGGCCGACGCCTCGCGCCATCACCACCGGTTGGTGAATGGCCTTGACGATGCCGTCGGTGGCACCGCCCAGTCCCTGGTCGAGCTGACTGACCCAGCGGGTGCCGATCCGGTCGAGGCTCATCAGGGCGATCGAGATCACCGCCAGCACCAGGAGCAGGTTGAGTCCGGGACGGTGGGAATCGAAAAGCGCCACGACCGGCGCCGTTACTCGTCAGCGAAGAGGGTGTTGTTGCGCTGGTCGATCAGTTCCAGGACCTTGCCACCACCACGAGCCACACAGGTGAGCGGGTTCTCGGCGATCACGACCGGCAGGCCGGTCTCTTCCATGACCAGTTTGTCCAGATCGCGCAGCAGCGCGCCGCCGCCGGTCAGCACGATGCCGCGCTCGGCGATGTCGGCACCCAGTTCCGGCGGCGTCTGCTCGAGGGCGGCGCGTACGGCCTGAACGATGCCGAACAGCGGTTCCTGCAGGGCCTCGAGGATTTCGTTGGAGTTGAGCGTGAAGCTGCGCGGCACGCCCTCGGCGAGGTTGCGCCCCTTGACGTCGATTTCGCGCAGCTCCTTGCCCGGGTAGGCGCTGCCGATTTCCTTCTTGATCCGCTCGGCGGTTGCCTCGCCGATCAGGATGCCGTAGTGGCGGCGGACGAAGGCGATGATCGCCTCGTCGAACTTGTCACCGCCGATGCGTACCGACGAGGAGTAGACGATACCGTCGAGCGAGATCACGCCCACCTCGGAGGTACCGCCGCCGATGTCGACCACCATCGAGCCGCGCGGCTCGTCGACGTCCACGCCGGCCCCGATCGCGGCGGCCATCGGCTCTTCGATGATGAACGCGCGACGGGCGCCCGCGGAAAGCACCGATTCACGAATCGCGCGGCGTTCGACCTGGGTCGCGCCCACCGGCACGCAGACCAGTACACGCGGGCTGGGACGGAACCAGTGCGAGGAGTGCACCTTCTTGATGAAGTGCTGCAGCATCTTCTCGGTGACATGGAAGTCGGCGATCACGCCGTCGCGCAGCGGGCGCACGGCATGAATCGATTTCGGTGTGCGGCCGACCATCTGCTTGGCCTCGTTGCCGTAGGCCTGGATGACGGTCTGGCCACCGTCGTTCCGCAGGGCGACCACCGACGGTTCGTCGAGCACGATGCCGCGACCGGAGACGTAGATTAGCGTGTTGGCCGTGCCCAGATCGATGGAGAGATCGGTGGAGAAGATGCCGCGGAAGCCTTTGAACATGGGAGATATAACCGAGTGATGTCTGATGTATGTGGTCGGGCCGGTGGACGGCCCGTTGTCGCGATACCGCGGTCGCGCGCGGTATCGGCTGAGTCCTTTCCCGTGTGCGCGGCCCGGCCACCTGTGTCGCCGGGGCAATCCGTTCGGAAAACGGGACGAGAGCCGCATCCGAGGCGCCGCGAAAAATAAGCGGCTACGGTAGCAACAAGCGTGCTTTCAGGCAAGTGCCTGACTCGGCAGGCAGGCGCGGCTGTGATAGGCTTCGCGACGGATTTCCGTCCTTCGGCATGCGTCGTCCGAGCAAGGAACTTGCCGGCGGGTTCTCGCTCGATGCCAGCGGACGGACAGTCGCCCGAAATACGGTTCAAGTCAGACACGCCAAACACGTTTCATGAGGGGTGACGACGATGTCGTTGACCAATGATCAGTTACAAACCGTGGCGCATCTCGCCCGGATTGCCGTCGAGCCGGAGTGGACCGAGGCATTGCGCTCGGATCTCAATGGCATTCTCGAACAGGCCGGTCGTCTCGACGACCCAAGGCTCAACGATCTCGAGCCGATGGCCCACCCGCTCGACCAGGTACAACGACTGCGCCCCGACACGGTCACCGAGACCGATAAGCGCGAGACCCTGATGGCCGGCGCGCCGGCCCAGGAGCAGGGCCTGTTTCTTGTGCCGAAGGTCATCGAGTAGATCGCCTGCGGTCGGCGCAAGCCGGTCCGCGTCGAGTATTGACGCCCACATTGCCTGCCAGGGGAACACCTTACGTGTCCACGAGTGATACACCGCAACGCGGCGGGGATGCCGCGCTGATCAACGCCTCGATTGCCCAACTGCGTAATGGGCTGTCGGCCGGCGAGTACACGGTCGCCGATCTGGCCGCCGTCTTTGCCCGGCGCATCGAGACGATCGATCCCTCCCTCAACAGCCTGGTCAGCCGCGTCGAGCCGGTCGAGCCGGCGTCGTCCACCGGACGGCTTGCCGGCATTCCATTCGTCCACAAGGACATCTTCTGCGCCAAGGGCACGCGCACCACCTGCGGTTCGCGGATGCTCGCTGACTGGGTCGCGCCCTACGATGCGACCGTCCACGAGCGTCTGACTCAAAGCGGGGCGGTGCTGCTGGGCAAGACCAACATGGACGAGTTCGCCATGGGCTCGTCCAACGAGAACAGCCATTTTGGCGCGGTGGCCAACCCCTGGGATACGAACGCTGTACCGGGTGGCTCCTCGGGCGGTTCGGCCGCGGCGGTCGCCGCCCGGCTGGTGCCGTTCGCCACCGGCACCGATACCGGCGGTTCGATTCGCCAGCCGGCTGCTTTCTGCGGCGTGACCGGTATCAAGCCGACCTACGGGCGGGTCTCTCGCTACGGGATGATCGCCTATGCCTCGAGCTTTGATCAGGGTGGCGTGATCGCGAAGTCAGCCGCCGACTGCGCGCTGGTGCTCGGTGAGATGGCCGGGTTCGACGAACGCGATTCCACCTCGGCCGATCGGCCCGTGCCGGATTACGTCGCCGGCCTGGACGAGTCGATCCGTGGTTTGCGGGTCGGCATCCCGAAGCAATGGTTCTCGGACGCGCTGGACCCGGCCGTGGGTGATGCCGTTACGGTGGCCATCGACGAGTTGCGGGCCGCCGGTGCCGAAACCGTCGAGATTGACCTGCCGGATGCCGACATCGCGTTGGCCGCCTACTACCTGCTCGCGCCGGCCGAGGCCTCCTCGAACCTGTCCCGTTTCGACGGCGTGCGCTTTGGCTACCGCTGCGAGGACCCCAAGGACCTGCAGGACCTCTACGAGCGCACCCGCTCGGAGGGCTTTGGTTCGGAGGTCAAGCGCCGCATCCTGGTGGGGACCTACGCACTGTCCGCCGGTTACTACGACGCGTTCTACCGCCGTGCACAGAAGGCCCGTCGACTGATCACCGACCACTTCCAGCGCGCCTTCGAGCAGTGCGACGTGATTGCCGGACCGGTCACGCCCACCCCGGCCTTCGACCGCGGTGCGCACAGCGCCGATCCGGCCAAGATGTACCTCGAGGATATCTTCACCATTCCGGTGAATCTCGCCGGCCTGCCCGGCATGTCGGTGCCGGCCGGTTTCGTCGAGGGTCGCCCGGTCGGTCTGCAACTGATCGGTCGGCACTTCGACGAGGCGCGACTGCTCAACGTCGCGCATCAGTATCAGCAGCGCGTGGATTGGCATGAGCGCATGCCGTCGTTCGCTGCCGACTCCGCCAACGATAACCGCGAAGGGTAAGGACAGCACCAATGAGTCAATTCGCAATCCCTTCGGGCTGGGAAGTGGTCATCGGTCTGGAGATCCACGCCCAGCTGGCCACCCGGTCGAAGATTTTCTCCGGGGCATCCACCGCCTTCGGCGCCGAGCCCAACGCGCAGGCCTGCGCCGTCGATCTCGGCTTGCCGGGCGTGTTGCCCGTGCTCAACGAGGGCGCGGTGCGCATGGCCTCGTTGTTTGGCCTGGCCATCGACGCCGAGATATCGCGGGTCTCGAGCTTTGACCGCAAGAACTACTTCTACCCGGATCTTCCCAAGGGCTACCAGACCACGCAACTGGCCCGGCCGATCGTGGTGGGTGGCTCGGTGACGGTGACCACCGGTGAGGGCAAGCAGGCCCGCGAGGACACCATCCGCGTGACCCGCGCCCACCTCGAGGAGGATGCCGGCAAGTCGCTGCACGAGGATTTCCACGGCATGACCGGCATCGATCTCAACCGAGCCGGCACGCCCCTGATCGAGATCGTCTCCGAGCCGGACATGCGCAACCCCGAGCAGGCGGTGGCCTATGCCCGCAAGGTCCACGCGATCGTCCAGTACCTGGGCATCTGCGACGGCAACATGCAGGAAGGCTCGTTCCGCGTGGATGCCAACGTCTCCGTGCGCCCCGAGGGCGACGAGACGTTGGGGACTCGCACCGAGGTCAAAAACGTCAACTCATTCCGCTTTCTGCAGCGGGCGATCGAGTTCGAGATCGAACGCCAGATCGACCTGCTCGAGACCGGCGGCGAGGTGGTCCAGGCCACGCGCCTGTACGACCCGGATCGCGACGAGACCCGCCTGATGCGCACCAAGGAAGAGGCGGACGACTACCGCTACTTCCCCTGCCCGGACCTGCTGCCGGTGGTCGTCGATGACGCGACCATCGAGTCCTGGCGAGCCGAATTGCCCGAGTTGCCGGATGCCAAGGCTGAGCGCTACCAGTCCGAGTACGGGCTGAGCGCTTATGACGCCGGCGTGCTCACCTCGAGCCGCGCCACGGCCGAGTACTTCGAGGCGGTCGTCGCCCGCGAGGGTGCGGATGCCAAGCTGGCGGCGAACTGGGTGATGGGCGAGGTCGCCGCACTGCTCAACCGGCTCGAGTGCGAGATCGGCGCGTGCCCCGTCCCGGCCGACAAACTGGCCGACCTGCTCGAACGGATTGCCGATGGCACGCTGTCGAACAAGCTCGGTCGCGAGGTCTTCGAGGCGCTGGCCGAGCAGGGTGGCTCGGTCGACGAGATCATCGAGGCTCGCGGCCTCAAGCAGATCTCGGACACCGGGGCGATCGAGGCGATGGTCGACGAGGTGATCGCCGCCAACCCCGGCCAGGTCGAGGCCTATCGGGGCGGCAAGGACAAGCTGTTCGGCTTTTTCGTCGGCCAGGTGATGAAGGCGGCCAAGGGCAAGGCCAATCCGCAGGCGGTCAACGACGTGCTCAAGCGCCGCCTGGACGGGGATTGAGCCGTCGTGCAGCAACCCGGGGGAACCCCATGAGCGAAATGACCGGCAAGTCCGAATCCATCGATTGGCACAACCTGCCCCAGGGCGACGAGCTGTTCCGCTTTTCCTTCGAGGATGGGCGGGTGCGCGGGGTCTCCCTGCGCCTGGAGCCCACCTGGCAGGCAGCGATCGAGAACCATGACTACCCGGCGTCGGTGGCGAGCCTGCTGGGACAGGCCGTCGCCGGGGCCGTGCTAATGGTCGCGAGCCTCAAGTTCCAGGGACGTCTCGTGATGCAGTTCGCCGGAGGCGGCCCGATCAGTCTGCTGGTGGTGCAGGTGACCTCCGATCGCCGCTTTCGTTGCATGGCCAAGTGGGACGACGACCGTCTGGCCGTTGCCGGCGATCATCTCGAGGACCAACTCGGCCGGGGTCAATTGGTGTTGACGATCGAGCCCGACGAGGGCGCGCGGTACCAGTCGCTGGTCCCGATCGCCGGTGCTGGTCTGGAAAACGCCATCGAGGGATATTTCCAGCAATCCGAGCAGTTGCCGACCCGACTGGTGCTGAGCGCCACCGGCGATGTGACTGCGGGCATGCTCGTCCAGCAAATGCCCGAGACCGGCGGGATCATGCCGAGCCGCGGGGCCGCGGCGTCGGGCTTCGAGCATGTGGGCAAGCTGATGGATACCCTGCTCGGTGAACAGGGACGTCAGGAGATGCGAACGGTGTCGGCGCCGGAACTGCTGCACCGGCTGTTCCACCAGGAGGCGTTGCGCATCCAGGATGTGGCGCGCGTTTCGTTCAACTGCGGTTGTACCCGGGAGGGTGTCGGCCAGATGCTCGCGAGCCTGGGGCGGCAGGAACTCGAAGAGACACTCGACAGCGAGGAGACGTCGGAGCTGATCGAAATTCGTTGTGATTTCTGTGGCAGCCTGTATCGCTTTGACCGGGTCGATGTCGAGCAATTGCTTACCAGCGATAGCGTCGCACCGGCAGAGTCCACCCGTCATTGAATCCGATGCTGTCGGCCTCTGGGCGGCAGTCGTGAAGGCGGCCATACTGGGCGCTTTTCCCGGCCTGTCCCTAAACATCACCCGGTGTATCGCATGACGTCCGGTCTCGCCTCCGACACTTCGCCCCATTCCAACACCGCCGTCGATCCTGTTATCGACGAGATATCACTCGATACCCTCTTTGGCGAAGTCCGTCGCCATATCCTCGACCGCCAACACCCGATCTCGGGGCTGCTGCCTGCCAGTACGGCGGTGACCGCCCATGGCGACTACACCGACGCCTGGGTGCGCGACAACGTCTACAGCATCCTCGGCCCCTGGGCACTCGGCATTGCCTGCCGTCGTGCCGGACAATCGGCCCAGGCCTTCGAGCTCGAACAGGCGGTCGTCCGCAACATGCGCGGGCTCCTGCTGGCCATGATGCGTCAGGCCGATCGGGTCGAGCGCTTCAAGCACAGCCTCGACCCGATCGATGCGTTGCATGCCAAATACGACACCGCGACCGGCGAGGCGGTGGTGGGTGACGAGGAGTGGGGGCACCTGCAACTGGATGCCACTTCGCTGTTCCTGCTGATGCTGGTGCAGATGACCGCGGGCGGGCTGACGATCGTGCAGGGGCGTGACGAGGTGGATTTCGTCCAGAACCTCGTCTGGTACCTGTCGCGGGCGTACGTGATTCCCGACTACGGCATCTGGGAGCGTGGCAACAAGATCAACCATGGTATGCGTGAGCTCAATGCCAGCTCACTCGGCCTGGTGCTTGCTGCACTGGAGGCGGCCGACGGCTTTGATCTGTTCGGCGAACAGGGCGATGACGCCAGTCGGTTGCAGGTGGTGCCCGACGATATCGCCCGGGTGCAGCAGTGTCTGGATTCGATCCTCCCCCGGGAATCGGCCTCCAAGGAAATCGATTCGGCGCTGCTCGCCGTGATCGGTTTTCCGGCCTTTGCCGCCGGTGACAAGGCCGAGGAGGTGGGTGAACGCATCGAGACACGGCTGGCCGGGCGCTACGGTTACAAGCGTTTTCTGCGCGATGGACACCAGACGTCGATCGAGGATGAAACCAAGCTCCACTACGACCCCGAGGAACTCGAGGCCTTTGCCCACATCGAGTGCGAGTGGCCGCTGTTTTTCACCTATCGACTGATCAATGCCTGTTTTTCCGGGGATCGCGCGGCAGCCGCGTCGATCCATCGGCAGATCCAGCGGGTGGCGGTGTGCGAATGCGGCGCACCGGTGTTGCCCGAGCTCTATTACGTGCCGACCGAGTCGATCGAGACCGAGCGTCACACCCCCGGCGCCACCGATCGCCTGGCAAATGAAAACCGACCACTAGTCTGGGCCCAGAGCCTGTGGGTGGTCGGTCGGCTGTTACTGGCGGGGCACATTCAACCGTCGGACATGGATCCGATCGGTCGTCATCGGCCCAGGCTGGAATCCTCCAGCGTCGAAATAAACGTGGCGCTGCTCGCTCAGACGCCGTCCGTGGCCGAGCGACTCGAGGCCGCCGGTATCGGGCCGGTCTCGTGGCCGGAACAGACCCAGACGGCCGTGATCCCGGCCGATGTCCTGGTCGAGCGACTGGCCTCGGTGGGGACGAATGGGCACCTCGCGTTGACGGGGCGCACGAAGCGGCGGCTGCTGGGCCTGTCGGCGGACCGGGTGATCGTCAGCGATAGGGGCGACTCGGCCGTGATCCCGTCACTGTTCGACACCGACACCTTTCTGCTTGGTCGGGATGCCGAATTGCTGATCCACGAGGTTCGTACCAGCCTGGCTTACCTGGCCCGATACGCCCGCGGTCCGGGGCACGCCCTATGGGCAATCCCGATTTTCGACTGGATGCTCGATGGCCCGGGGGGCGCGACGGTGTTGGCCTTCTTCGACCAGCTGACGAGCGGCCGGGTTGACCGGGTTCGGCTCGGACGCCTGGACGAGCTGGTGCAGGCGGCATCGAAGTGGCGACTGCCCGGACAGCTACCCGACGCGCCCGTTAGCGAACCGGTTCGCTGCGGCAGATGGGAGTGGGGTGGTGATGTCGATGCGATTGCCGCCGAACTGGGCGAAGCCGATTCGGTCGACGAGCTGATCGCGGTCTTTGGGCGCGCCACCGCGCTGGATGAACGATTGATGCTGCTCGAGTGGCTGGCGCGGAGTGCATTGGCCCCCGAGCAGACGTTTGCCGATGTCGACGGCGAGCTGCGCGACTGGAACGGTCACTGTATTGCCCTGTTACGGCTGGCCCAGCGGGTGGGTGCCTGGCGGGTAATGCGCCTGGCGGCGGATCTCGCCGGCGTGGTCGACGGGTTTCTCGAGGTCGCCTTGATGGATCTGGTCGTGCGCCAGAAGCGGCTGGCCGTGGGGCGTTCCTACAGCCGAGCGGCGGTGATCGACGCCCCGATCTCGAATCGCGAAATCCTGCGCCGGATCCACGCCTATTGCGATGACGATCCGCGGGAACGCTCCCTGACCCAGGAACTCGTGATTCACCTCGGTGCCTGGTTGCGTGCCGAGCCGGACCTGTTCTGCAACGTGATTACCCTGCGTACCGGCCCGCTGCTGCAGATCCTGGTGGCCCTGCGCGCTCGCGAGGCGGCGATTCCGCCGTCGCAGGCGTTGGACGAGCTTGTCGGCATGGCGCCGCATGCCTTGCGCGAACGGTTGCGTGAGGCGATCGACTGGCGGGATCAGCCCGAACGGCTCGAGGCGCTGCATCGACGCGATACCGCCCGCCCGCCGACCCCGCAGGCCGAGGGTGAGCCGCCGACCTCGCCGACCGCCTCGGTGCTGAGTGGAGATGGGTCGGGAGCGCGGGCGGCTGGGCAAGATACGGCGCGCACGGTGGATTGGTACCACCGTCGTGAGATCGGCGGGGCGATGAGTCGCCTGCCCGAGCGCTTTTACGAGGGGGTGTGGGACTTACTGGGTCATGTCCCGACCTTGGTGATCGGCAATCGGTTCGATCCACGCAACGTGCTCGACAGCGCGCTCTATCGGGGCCAGTCGACCGCCCGGGAGCACAACTTCGCCCTGGCCGTCGAGCATCGGCTCAATCGAATTGATGCCCCCGAATACCGGGAGTTGAACGTCGAGGCGATCGCCGCACTGATCGAGATCGTGACGCACTCCCCGGAGCTGTCGATCGAGGAACCATTGGTGCTCGACGTGGTGATCGGGCACGCCGTCCGTCTGGCCTGGCTCCATGAGCATCCCGAAGACGGGGGGCGTTACGACGAGTCACGAGCAGATGCCTGGCAGGCGTTCTACCATCGATCGCCACTGGCCGTTGCCCATTGGGTGGGTGCCGCATTGGATTACCTGCTCGCAGCGGACGTCGACGCGGTTCCCGTTTTGGAGGAGGCAAATGATGATTCTGGCGGGTGATATCGGCGGGACACGCTCGCGCCTGGCGCTGTTCGTCGCCGGCGAGCCCGCGGCTCGATTCGAGCAGACCTTGCCCAGTCGGGATTACGCGGGCTTTGCCGCGATGCTCTCGTCCTTCCTCGAGCTTGCCGGTCGGCACGACCACGGGCGGATCGAAGTGGCCGCGTTCGGTATCGCCGGACCGGTGCAAGGCGAGGGCGACGCGGCGCGGGTGCAGGCAACCAATCTGCCCTGGACCTTGGAGGCGGCGACGATTGGCCAGGCCCTCGGCGGCGCGCGTGTTCGGCTGATCAATGACCTGATCGCCGTGGGTCTGGGTGCGTTGGCAAGCCCGCTCGACCGGCGGGTGAACCTTAATCCCGAGGCCACGCCGGCCACGGGGCATGCCGCCGTGATCGCGCCGGGCACCGGGCTGGGCGAGGCCTTGTTCTTCCATGATGGGGACCGCCACCACCCGATGCCGAGCGAGGGCGGCCATTGCGACTTCGGTCCCAACGACGAGCGCGAGGCGGCCTTGCTGAGCTACCTGCGTGGGCGGTTCGGTGGTCACGTCAGTTACGAGCGCATTCTCAGTGGCGACGGTTTTTCCTCGCTCTATGCCTTTGCGCGCCATGCGGAGCTTGGCCGCCCGACCCCGGGTGCCGATGGGCAGCTCTCGGCGGCCTCGGACCCCAATGCCCTGGTCACCCAGTGGGCGAACCGCGGCGAGGACGAATGCGCGGTGATCGCCTGTCGGCTGTTCGCCCGGATCCTCGGGGCGGAGGCCGGCAATCTTGCGCTCAAGTCGCTACCCACCGGTGGGGTCTTTATCGCCGGGGCCATCGTCGGGCACATTATGCCGTTCGTGCGCGAGCAGGCGTTGGAGGCCTTTCTCGACAAGGGGCGGTTTGCGACCATGCTCGGCCGTCTGCCGCTGTGGGTGGTTGCCGACGGCAATCTCGGTCTCGCCGGGGCGCGGCGATTGGCCGAGCAGGAAATGGATTCAACCAGGGTGGAACGATGAGCCGGGACGATCTGAACGGGCTGTACGTGATCACCGATACCACCCGGTTTCAGCGCGAGGCGCTGGTCGAGGCGGCAAGCGAGGCCATTGGGGGCGGGGCGCGGATTGTCCAGTACCGGGACAAGAGCACGGATGCCGAGCGGCGCCGTGACGAGGCCGCGGCACTCGCCGAGCTGTGCCGGCATCACGATCGTGTCTTTATCGTCAACGACGACGTGGCGCTGGCGATCGCGGTCGGCGCCGATGGTGTGCATCTCGGCCGTGAGGATGCCCCGTTGACCGACACGCGGGCCCGTTTCGAGGCCGCGGGGCTCGATGCGATCATCGGTGTGTCTTGCTATGCTGATCGGCTTCGGGCCGAACGCGCCGCGGCAGAGGGGGCCGATTACCTGGCCTTCGGCGCGATGTTCCCGTCGCCAACCAAACCGCATGCCCCCGGCGCGCCTGCAGAGGTGCTGGGCTGGGCCCGGGAGCGGCTCGGCCGGCCGGTCTGCGGCATCGGTGGTATCACGGCGGCGAACGTGGCCGACCTGATGCCGCATCGCCCCGACATGATCGCGGTGATCAGCGAGGTGTTCGCCGCCGCCGACATTCGGGCCGCCGCCGAGTCCCTGACGCGGGCCATGGCGGCCGGCCGGGTTCAAAACCCGGCTCAATCCAATTCAAGAATCAATCACGATCCGGAGAATCCCTAGATGACCGCATCCAACCACGAGCTGTTCGAACGTGCCCAGGCCCACATCCCCGGCGGGGTGAATTCGCCGGTGCGTGCCTTTGGCTCGGTCGGCGGCGATCCCGTCTTCGTCAAGCGGGCCGAGGGCTCACGCTTTTTCGACGAGAACGACAAACCCTACATCGATTACGTCGGCTCCTGGGGGCCGATGATCCTGGGGCACGCGCATCCCGACGTGATCGACGCGGTCCGCGAGGCGGCCAAGAGCGGCCTGTCCTTCGGTGCGCCAACGGTCAACGAGACGCGCATGGCCGACCTGCTCTGCGATCTGGTGCCGTCGATGGACCTGGTGCGCCTGACCTCGTCGGGTACCGAGGCGACCATGAGCGCCATTCGCCTGGCGCGTGGCTTTACCGGTCGTGACCGCATCGTCAAGTTCCAGGGCAACTACCACGGCCATTCCGATTCCCTGCTGGTCGAGGCCGGCTCGGGGGCGCTGACCCACGGGGTACCCAGTTCGCCGGGTGTGCCCAAGGCCTTCGCCGACCTGACCACCACGGTCGAATACAACCACCTCGATCAGGTGCGCGAGGTGTTTGCCGAGGTGGGTGACGAGGTCGCCGCGATCATCGTCGAGCCGGTGGTCGGCAACATGAACTGCATCCCGCCCGAGCCGGGCTTTCTCGAGGGGCTGCGCCAGGTCTGCGATGAGTACGGCGCGGTGCTGATCTTCGACGAGGTGATGACCGGGTTCCGCGTCTCGCTGGGCGGCGCACAGGAGCACTATGGCATCAAGCCGGACCTGACCACCATGGGCAAGGTGATCGGCGGCGGTATGCCGGTGGGTGCCTTCGGCGGTCGACGCGAGATCATGGAGATGATCTCGCCGATGGGACCGGTCTACCACGCGGGCACGCTGTCGGGGAACCCGATGGCCATGGCCGCCGGCGTCAAGACGCTTGAATTGATCAGCGTGCCCGGCTTCTTCGACGTGTTGGCCCGTCGCACCCAGGCGCTCTGCGATGGTCTGTCCGCCGCGGCCAAGGCACATGGCATCCCGATGATCACCCAGAACGTCGGCGGCATGTTCGGCCTGTTCTTCACCGACAAGGACCGGGTGGCCAACTTCAATGACGCGACCGCCTGTGACAAGGAGGCCTTCAAGGCATTCTTCCACGGCATGCTCGACGAGGGCGTGTATTTCGCGCCGTCGTCGTTCGAGGCCGGGTTTGTCTCGATGGCCCACGGCGAGGCCGAGATCGATGCGACCATCGACGCGGCCGAGCGCGTCTTCGCTCGCATGGCGGGTTGAATGCCTGGAAAGATCCCGGGGCCCGCTTGCGGGGCCGGGCAGTAAAAAGGTCGCCGGAACGAGGGTTCCGGCGACCTTTTAACGTCTGTGGGGCCGAAGTGGACTTCGTGCCCGGTCGGCGAAGCGGTTTGCCTTACTGTTCGTCTTCGAGGTTCGCGTCCGGATCCCAGCCATCCTCGCGGGCCTTCTGCATCTGCTTCTCGTAGGCTTCTGCGTGGCGACGGCGCAGGTCATCGGGCAGCTGGCTCGGGATGCCGCCGCCATGCTTGTCCCATTCGGCATTGACCCGGTCGGCCAGTCCCTGCAGACGCCCAAGTTCCCAACCTTCACAGGTCTCGTCTTCCGGAATCAGGCCGAACACGCGGGCATCGAGGATCAGGCGGCCGTGGAAGGTCATGCCCCCATCACCATCGTTGTCGATCCCGACGTAACCGTCTTTTGCTGAGTTGCCTCTACGCTGCATGTTGTACTCCGTCTCTCTTATTCGGATTCGTGAAAACGGGCATCGACCAAATCGGCGATCCCCTCGATGGCCTGGGCGGCATCGTCGCCGGTGGCGGTGACGGTGATCGTCTTGCCACAGGCGGCGGCCAGCATCATCAGGCCCATGATCGACTTGCCGTTGACCTGGCGGTCGTTGAACGCGACTTCGATCTCGCTTGCGTATTGTTCGGCCGTCGCGGCGAAACGTGCGGCGGCGCGGGCGTGCAGACCGCGACGATTGCGCAGCGTCAATTCTCTCTGGACGACGGAAGGAATGTTCTCGCTCATGACCGCTCCTCGGTCGCTCCTTCCTGAATGATACCCTCGCGACCCCCGCTGCAGGCCTTGGCCGTCATCTCGTCGAGCGACAGGCGCGGATAGTTCAGGGCGCGAACCAGCATGGGGAGATTCACGCCGGACAGTACCTGCACATCGTGCTGATCGCGCAAGCGGTGGGCGATGTTCGACGGGGTCGAGCCGTACATGTCGGTCAATACCAAAACCCCCTCGCCCCTGTCGAGGTCGGCCACCCGCCGTCGGGCGGCATTGAGCAGATCGATCGGGTCGTCGTCCTGGCGCACGTCGAGGTGGTCGAGCCGGGTAGGGAGGCGTTCTAGCATATCGGTGGCCGTTTCGATCAACTGGCCCCCGATGTCGTTGTGACAGATCAGCAGGATTCCGACGGTCATTGCGGGAGTGCTTCCTCGGTCGCGGTCGGCAAAAAACGCATCATACCGAAAAACGGGCCCGAGACAGGGGGTGCGCCATCGCGGTCAGTGGTTGCCGAGATCACGATGGCGGACCACCAGGTTGCCGAAGGTGGGCCGCAGGTCGCGGGCGATCTGCTCGACGACGTAGACCGAGCGATGCTTGCCGCCCGTGCAGCCGATCGAGCAGGTGAGGTAACTGCGATCACTATGGCTTGCCTCGGTGAGCATGTGAGCGAGGAACTCGGCGATGCGCGTGCGGGTCTCGTGCGTCACCGGATGCTGTTCGAGGTACTCGACCACCGGTTGATCGAGTCCGCTGTGCGAACGTAGCGCTGCCGACCAGTGCGGATTGGGCAAAAAGCGCACGTCGAAGAGAAAGTCCGAGTCGAGGGGAATGCCAAACTTGAAGCCGAACGACTGGATCAGGATGCGCGGCCCGGCCTCCTTTTCACCGATCAGGCGTGAGCGCACGTCCTCACGCAGTTGGTGGACGGTGGTCAGGCTGGTGTCGATGACCAGGTCCGCGTAGGCGCGGATCGGCATCAGTAGTTGCCCCTCGCGCGCGATCGCCTCGACCAGGTTCTCGATCTGGTAGGAGAGTGGGTGCCGCCGCCGGGTCTCGGAAAACCGGGTGATCAGCCGTTGACGATCGGCCTCGAGGAACAGGCTGCTGATCTGCAGTTGCGGCAGGCGTTCCCTGAGTCGGTCGATGCGGTCGGGAAGGTTGGCCAGCGATTGCTCGGGCGCACGCGCATCGATGCTGATCGCAATCCCGCGCGCGACGATGCTGCCTTCCAGGTAGCTTTCGGCGAGGTGGTCGAGCAGGTCCGGCGGCAGGTTGTCGATGCAGTAGAACCCGCTGTCTTCCAGGGCCGCCAGGGCCACGGACTTGCCCGAGCCGGATTGCCCCGTGACGAGTATCAAGCGCGGCAAGGGGGCGGTCATGACCAGGGCTCCGGCCTTTCATCGGGGCGCGGCGGAATCTCGCCGTCGGCGAACAGCCGCGCGATTTGCGGGCTGGCCGGCTGGCCGCCGCGCTGTCGCTCGAGGTTGCGCTGGCGCACGATCGTTTCCAGCAGGACCGCAAGGTTGCGCCCCGGTGCCACCGGCATGCGCCAGACGGGAATGGTCTGCCCGGCAACCGGCTCGTTGCCACGGTCGCCGAACAGGCGCTCCTCGGCACCGATGGGACGGCCGGCATCGGCGGGGTAGAGGTCGACGATCAGACGAAGGTATTTGCGCGCCTTGATCGCGTTGCTGCCGAAGAGTTCGCGGATGTCGACGATGCCGATGCCCCGGACTTCAAGCAGGCCGAACAGACGATCGGGGCAGGAGCCCGTGACTTCCTCCCCGTGAGCGGTGAAGCAGGGCGCGTCGTCGGCGATCAGTCGATGCCCGCGGCTGAGGAGTTCGAGTGCCACCTCGCTCTTGCCAATGCCCGCTGAGCCGCGGATCAGCACCCCCAACCCGCTGACCTCCATGAACACGCCATGGCGCCAGTCTTCGTCAGTGTGGCCACATAACCGTCGCAACCGCCGAACGACGGTCTCGTCGTCCTCGCTGGTGCTCAGGATATGGATGTCGGCCGCCGTGCTGGTGGCCGTGGCGTGCTGGTCGAGCCAGTCGGCGAGCACGTCGGCATGTGCCCGGCTGAGAATGATGACCCGGGGCGGGCTGATCGCCGCCACCGGTCCGTTTGCCCGCTGCAGACACTCCTCGCCACACTGGAGGTAATGACGCAGCGACGGGGAGATCAGCGCGACGCGCGTGGGTATCCAGGGGTTTGCCGAGCCGATCAGGCGTTGGTCACCGGCAACGGGCGCGTCCCAGCTATCGGGAAGCGCCCGCTGCCAGTCGCTATCGCCGGCGTCCGAGGGAAGGTGCTGATAGGTGAAGCTTGGGATCATGGCCTGCCCCTGTGATCGGGCTCGCAGCCCGGGTCAGCTCGCAGTCGCTTCCGCGCCGTCCTTGAGCCATTCTACCATCAGGGCCTGCACGCGCTCGGCGCTTTGGGTCTCCATGATGGTTTCCCGCTCGTCGGCATCGTTGAGGTGACGAGCCAGTCGGCCGAGGATTTCCAGGTGTTGCTCCGGGCAATCCTCGGGGATGACCAAGCCGATCACCAGCGTGACCGGGGCGCCGTCGGGCGCGCCAAAATCCACGCCTTCACGAAGTCGGATCAGCGCCCCACGCGGGGTGAGGATATCGTCGACGCGACCGTGGGGAACGGCAATGCCGTGGCCAATTGCCGTGCAGCCCAGCCGCTCTCGAGCGACGAGCGCCTCGAAAATGCGGGTGGCCTGTTCGCCGCCGAGCTCATCGTCGGCGAGTAGGCCGGAAAGGACCTCAAGAACCCGCTTGCGGCTCTGGTACAGCTCGTCGATCCGGATGTGGTGGATCGGAAATAGCTCGGCAGTATTCATTAAGCACCCTGTCGGTCGACTGGTCGCGAGGATCACTCGCGGGTCGGGGCGGGAATGGTTGAATCGGCGCGCATCATAGCGTGTTGCGCCGGCTGTGCAACACCGATTCCGACGTCGTGAAGGGGGCGATTGGTCGCTGCCTTCACGTCATCCGCCGACGAGTGGCCCGGCGGAGGGGGCTCAGCGGTGACTGGTCAGCTTTTCCTTGTGCTTGACGATCTGCCGGTCGAGCTTGTTGATCATGGCATCGATGGAGGCATACATGTCGTCGGTGGTCGCGTCGGCATGCATGTCCTGACCGCTGACGTGCAGGTTCGCCTCGGCCTTCTGCGCTTCCTTGCGCTCCACGGTCAGAATGACGTGGATATCCACCAGCTTGTCGAAGTGACGTTCGAGTCGAGTGAACTTCTCGTGGACGTGGGCCTTGAGGGCCTCGGTGACGTCGACGTGATGACCGGTGATGTCGATCTGCATGAGCCGCTCCTTATAAGTTCGTTATATCAGTCGCTTGCGGTCGGTTGATGAGGCAATTCCCATCGCCTCGCGGTATTTGGCGATCGTCCGTCTTGCGACGTCGATCCCCTCATCTCCCAGCATGGTGGCAATCTTGGCGTCGCTCAAGGGCTTCTTGGGATTTTCTTCCTCGACCAGCTTCTTGATGCGCGCCCGGATGGCGGTCGCCGAGCACTCGCCGCCGTCGCTGGTGCCGACATGGCTGGAGAAGAAGTACTTGAACTCGAACACGCCCCTGGGGGTGAGCATGTACTTGTTGGTGGTTACCCGGCTGACCGTCGATTCGTGCAGTTCGAGTGTCTCGGCGATCTCGCGCAACACCAGGGGCTTCATCGCGATCTCGCCGTGCTCGAAGAACTCGATCTGCCGGCGCACGATCTCGCGTGCCACGTTCAGCAGGGACTCATTGCGGCTGCGCAGGCTCTTGATGAACCAGCGGGCTTCCTGCAGGTGGTTGCGGATGTAGGTGGCATCCTTGCCGCGGCTGGATCGATCGATCAGGCTGGCATAAGTCTGGTTCACTCGCAGTCGCGGCGCGATTTCCGGGTTGAGGTCGACGTGCCAGCCGTCCTCCCGATGGGTGACAATCACGTCTGGCTTGATGTAGTCGGCCGTCGTGTCTCCGATCGCAAGCCCGGGGCGGGGGTCGAGCAACTGGATGAGCCCCAGCGCCGCCTCGAGGCGTTCGCGACTGATGCCCAGCCCCTTGGTGACCTGCGGCAGCTCACGCCGGGCGATCGCTTCGAGCCAGTTGCCCTCGAGCACGGCGCGGGCATCCGCGGCGGCCGGGTCGTCGGCATGAAGATGGTCGATCTGGATGATCAGGCACTCGGCCAGCGAGCGGGCGCCGACGCCCAGTGGATCGAGTCGCTGGATGTAGTGAAGCGTGGCTTCGACTTCCTCGGCATCGATCCCCGGCAACTCGTCTTTCAGCAGGGCGACGAGTTCCTCGAGGGATTCGTCGAGATAGCCGGATGGTTCGATCGATTCGATCAGGGCGGTGGCGATCCGCCGGTCGGTTTCCGACAGCGTGGCGAGATGGATCTGGCTCAGCAGGTGATCACGAAGATTGTCTTCGCCGGTCGATTGCGTCGCGAAGGGGTCGTAGTCGTCGCCGGGGGCGTTGGCACTCAGGGGGGTGCTGCCATCGGACTCGTAGTAGTCGTCCCAGGTCGAGTCCACCACCAGGTCGTCATCGGCCGACTTGTCCTTGCGGTCATCAAGGAGTTCCTCGCCGGCCTGGAGGCCGGGGTCCTGCTCTTCCTTGGCGTCCTGCTCGGCCGTCTCTTCCTCGGGATGCTCGTCTTCGCCGACCTCGAGCAACGGGTTGGTGTCGAGCGCCTGCTGGATCTCTAGGCTCAGCTCCAGGGTGGAGAGTTGCAGTAGTCGAATCGACTGCTGTAGCTGTGGCGTCATGGCCAGTGACTGGCCCAGGCGAAGTTCGAGTCCTGCCTTCATACCGGACATGTCATGCCTCCCGCGGTGGAGTCAGCGTCGGGTGTGATGCGGGCCAGGTGGTTGGCTGGCATGGGTGTTGCCGAGCCCGGTGTGGGGTAATGAAGTGAGGTTGCGCACGCAATTTGCATGAGGTTCAGTTTAGCCGAATGGAGGCGCACTGTGCCAACGATTTTGCCGCGGACGCCGAACGCCGATTGGGTCGATCGGTGGTTCGGCAAGACGAATCACAGCGTGAAATCGTGGCCGAGGTAGACGTCCCGCACCGACTGGTTTGCCAGCAACTCGTCGGCGGTGCCGTGGGCGAGGATTGTGCCGTCGGAGACGATGTAGGCGCGTTTGCACACGCCGAGGGTTTCGCGGACGTTGTGATCGGTGATCAGCACGCCGATGCCACGATCGCGCAGGTGCTCGATGATGCGCTGGATGTCGATCACGGAGATCGGGTCGATACCGGCAAATGGCTCGTCGAGCAGCATGGCGCGGGGGTTGGCGGCCAGCGCCCGGGCGATTTCCACGCGACGTCGCTCGCCACCGGACAGGGATTGGCCCTTGGAGCCGGCGATGTGGGTGATGTTGAGTTCCTGGAGCAAGTCGTCGAGCGCGCGTCGGCGAGTCGCCCCGTTGAGATCGCGGCGCAGTTCGAGGATGGCGAGGATGTTCTCGCGCACGGTCAGCTTGCGAAACACCGAGGGTTCCTGCGGCAGGTAACCCAGGCCGAGGTGTGCGCGCCGATCGATCGGCGTGTGCGTGATGTCGTGTCCATCGAGATAGACCCCGCCCTGGTCGACCCCGACCAGTCCGACGATCATGTAAAAGCTGGTCGTCTTGCCGGCCCCGTTGGGGCCGAGCAGGCCAACGATCTCACCGGCCTCGACGCTCAATGACACATCGCGCACGACCGGACGAGCCCCGTAACTCTTCGACAGGCTGCGCACCTCGAGCAGGGCGGGGTGCCGTTGTTCGGTGGAGGCAGTGCGCGATTGGGTGGTTGCCGCGGTCATCGTTGCGTCAGTCCCCACCGTTGTCGTCTTTCTTGTTGCGTGGCTGCAGGGTCATCTCGACACGTGCGTTGCCGCCTTCCTCGCCGGCCTCGACCACCTCGCTTTCCAGGTCGTAGGTGATGCGATCGGAGCGGATGTCGTCGCCGCTGCGCTTTAGCCAGGCCTCGTCGGTCAGCTCGATCTTGCCTTCGGCGGTGCGGTAGTCCGCTTCGCGCGCCTCGCCCTCGACCCAGTTGCCTTCGTCATCGCGCTCGCGGAAGGTGGCGGGGTGACCCTCGAGCACCGCCCGCACCAGCTCGCCCTCCTCAAGATAGAGCGTCGCGCGGTCGCCGGTGGCATGCAGGCTGCCCTGGTCGATCACCACGCTACCGGTGTAGACACTGGTGCCCTCCTGGTAACGGGTCACCTTCTTGTCCGCCTGGACCTTGACCGGCTGCGTCCGGTCGGCCTGTGCCGCCAATGCAGGCTGGGTGCCCAGGCCGATCATCAGTGACAGGCCGACTGTCGCGAGCCAGGTTGCGTGGTTGCGGCTTGAGTGGTTGGAATACGTTGGAATCTGCATGGTGTGATCTTCCTGCCTTCTCGCCGGCGTCGGGGTGGCGTAGCTGCCGTGCCGAGTCGGGTGGGTTAGTCGGTTTTGTCGGTCGTGCCGGGTTGGATTTCGTCGCGGACCTGCCCGGTCTGGGTCAGGATCTTGTCGCCCCAGTCGAGGGCGAGCTGCTCGGCGTTACTGTGCCAGCGGGGCGTGCCGTCCGGCGCGGTCTCGCTGATACGCCCCGGGACGTCGGTGCGCGCCTGGCGCTGTGCCGGATAGAGCCAAAGCTGTTCGGTGGTCAGTTCCAGCAATCCGCGCTCCTGGTGCGGCTGGCGCTGCGCGTGAACCGACCCTGCCAGTTCGACCGTCTCGCCTCGCTCCGTCACCGTGCCGCGTTCGGCGCGCAGTGTCCAAGGCGGCACGGTCGGATCGGCATCCAGCAGGGTGGCACGCGGGGAGTCGAGCTCGTAGTGGTCTCCCGTGGTCGTCTGGTCGAGGTGAATGGCCTGCGAGCTCTCAAGCCGATAGGCAAGTTGGCCCGCCTCGTCGTATTGCCAGGTGGTGGCATTGTCGAGGCGCTGGGCGTAGCCGCCGGCTGTATCGGTTGGCTGGGCCAGCTCGTCGGCGAGGTTCTGCCACGCCAGCCAGCCAACCAATCCCAGCCCGGCGATGGCGACCAGGCCGCGATTGACCCGTGAGGAGAGCGGCCAGCGCATGATCAGCGGTACCGCGCCAGTACTTCACCCCATTGGTCGCGCGCATCGATCAGCGTGTCGATGAGCGCCCGCACCGCCCCGTAGCCGCCGGGAACCGGGCTGATCCAGTCGACCCGGCTGCGGATCACCATGGGGGCGTCGCTGACCGTCGCGGACAGTCCGGCGCGATTGAGCATCGGCAGGTCCAGGACGTCGTCGCCCATCGCGGCGATCTCGTCGAGGCTGATTTCAAGCAACTGCGCCAGTTCCTCGATCGCCTGGCCCTTGTCGGTGGCGCCGAGCACCACGTGCTGAATGCCCAGGGACTTGGCCCGTCGGCTGACCGCGGGCGACGAACGCCCGGTGATGATCGCGACATCGACGCCCAGTTCCTGGATCAGCTTGATGCCGTGGCCATCGCGGCTGTGAAATATCTTGTGTTCCTCGCCATCCTCGGTCAGGTGCAGGCGGCCGTCGGTCATCACGCCGTCCACATCGAGCACCAGCAGCCGGACCTGCCGCGCCCGTTCAATCCATGTCGTGTCATGCCCGGCCATTACGCCACTCCCGCCCGCAGTAGATCGTGCATATTCAGGGCGCCGACCAGGTGCTTTTTCTCGTCGACGATCAGCAGGCCGTTGATTTTGTCGCGCTCCATCATCGCCATCGCCTCGGCGGCGAGCACGTTGGCCGGGCAGGTGCGCGGATCGGGGGTCATCACCCGTTCGATCGGGCAGTCGAGGTCGAAATCGCTTTGATCGAGCAGGCGACGCAGATCGCCGTCGGTAAACAGTCCGAGCAAGCGATCGTCTTCATCGACGACGGCCGCCATGCCCAGCCCGCCCGAGGACATCACCAGCAACGCCTGCTTGACGCTGTGCCGAGGCCCCACCCGCGGCAGCTGCTCGCCGGTATGCATCACATCGCGCACGTGCAGCAGCAGGCGCCGGCCTAGCGAGCCACCCGGATGGGAGAGGGCGAAATCCTCGGGCTGAAAGCCGCGGGCGTCGAGCAGGGCGACGGCGAGGGCATCGCCCATGACGAGCGTGGCGGTGGTGCTCGCGGTCGGGGCAAGGTTGAGGGGGCAGGCCTCGCGGTCGACGCCGACGTCCAGATGCACGTCGGCCGCCTGGGCGAGCGTCGACTGCGGACGGCCGGTCATGGCGATCAAACCCACGCCGAGACGCTTGATCACCGGCAGGATGGCCAACATCTCGCCCGTTTCCCCGGAGTTAGATAGGGCGATGACCACGTCGCGCTGGGTAATCATGCCCAGATCGCCGTGACTCGCCTCGCCCGGGTGGACGAAGAAGGCCGGGGTGCCGGTGCTCGCCAATGTGGCGGCGATCTTGCCGCCGATATGACCGGACTTGCCCATGCCTGTAACAATCACCCGGGCCTCGCAATCGAGCATCAGACGGCAGGCGTCGACGAAGGCCTGGTCGAGTCTTGCGGGCAGCGCGTCGATGGCCTGCCGCTCGATATCGATCACCTCGCGGGCCATGCGCAGCAGGTTGTCGGGATGCAGGGCGTTGGGCTCCATGGGGTATCCGGTTGGCGTGCTAAGATTTTTGGGGCTCGAAGTATATCAGTCCGACGCGAACGGACCGCCGTGGCTTGTCGCACCTTTTAGAACAGGCGGCGGTGAAGACAGGTGGCGATCTATCCGGTTCCGACGTCAGTCCGTTTCTGTCCTGGGGGTGAGCGAATGCAGCCGGATGCCACGGCCATTCAGGCCGATCTTGTTGATGCGGTGATCGAGCGACAACGCGAGGCGGCTCGCCATCGTGGCCTGGAGGTGTTTTTCCGGGATGGCCATGCCGGTGGCGAGCCGGCGCCCGAGGTGGCCGTGATTCCGCCCGGTGGGTGCTGGATGGGTAGCCGGGCCAGTGAACATGGTGCGCGCCCCGTCGAGCAGCCGCGGCACGAGGTGCATTTTGAGCGCGCCTTTGCCATCACCCGGGGGGCAATACGTCGTCGCGAGTATGCTGCGTTCCTCGCGGCGAGCGGGCATCGCCGGCCACGCCCCTTCAGCTGGAACGATCCGGAATTTCCCATGTACAACGTCTCGGCGCGCGATGCCGAGGCCTACGCGCGGTGGCTGAGCGAGGTCACCGGGCACAGCTATCGCCTGCCCACGGAAGCCGAGTGGGAGTACGCCGCCCGCGCGGGCACCGACACCATGTTCTGTTTCGGCGACCGAATCCGCCGACAGGAGGTCAATTGTGCCGGCGGTCTGCATTGCACCCGCGGGTTGTTCCTCTGCGGCGTGGGCAAGCCGGTCCCCGTGGGGAGCCTGCCGCCGAATGCCTGGGGCTTGTTCGAGGTGCACGGCAACCTGCAGGAATTCACCCTGGATCACTGGCGCGATGCCTTTGCCGACGGGCCGCGCCCCGGTGATCGGGCGTATCGGAGCATCGATCGGAAATACCGTTACCTGCGCGCGGTGCGCGGTGGGTCGTGGTTCGATCCGCCAGGGGCCTGCCGTAGCGGCTCGCGGGCCCGTCGTCACCAGGACGAATTCGACCTGAATCTGGGTTTTCGTTTGCTGCGCGAGATCGGGGCCTGAGCGACGTGTATCATGCGCGGTCGATTGATTTTCCGAGGTAGCCACCCGCGATGAAGGCGACACATCTTGGTCTGCGTTTCCGGCGTTCGCCGGCGCTCGAATCGAGTTTCTTCGATCCCGAGATGCCGGCTGACTGGCGCGTGGCCTTCCTGCTCAACGAGCAGGACGCTTTGTGGGTGGCCGGTGACGACCCGGATGTCGAGACCGTACTCGCCGAGTTGGAGGAGTCCCCCGGCGAGGTGTTCGTGGTGGTCGAGAAGCCCGCCTGGTCGCCGGCGTGGCAGGCACTGGCTGATGCCGGCCACCATGCCGTGGTGCGCCTGACGGGTGATACGCCGATCTGGCGTCCCGATACCCACGGTAAGCCGGCGGTGGTGGGCCTGGTGCCGGCCAGTGACCAGCCGGCCGATCTGCATGCCTGGCTGTCGGCTTTTCTCGACCAGGCGCCCGCCGAGGCCGCCCTGTTCGTTGACGGCGAGCCGCCCTCGGTGGCCACGGTCGACCGGTTGCGCACCCTGACGGAGTTGATGGGACGGTGAGTGATTCACGTACCACCACCGGCATGATCGAGCTCGACGCGGTGCATTTCGCCCGTGGCGACCAGGTGATCTTCGACGGTGTCGACATGCGCTTCGGCCGCGGCGAGGTCACCGCGGTACTCGGCCCCTCGGGCACCGGCAAGACGACACTACTGCGTCTGATTGGTGGGCAGGTGCGCCCGGCGAGTGGCCGGGTGCTCGTCGACGGCACCGAGGTGTCGCGTGCCCGCCGCAAGGCGCTATACGCCCTGCGCCGGCGCATGGGCGTGCTGTTTCAGAACGGGGCCCTGTTTACCGACCTCACGGTGGGTGAAAACGTCGCCTTCCCGTTGCGCGCCCATTCCCGTCTGGACGAGGCGCTGATTCGGCGCATCGTCCTGTTCAAGCTCGAGGCGGTCGGATTGCGTTCCGCCCGGGACAAGTACCCGGCCGAGCTCTCCGGCGGGATGGCCCGCCGCGCCGCGTTGGCCCGAGCGATGGCGCTCGACCCGGAGATCATGCTTTATGACGAGCCCTTCGCGGGCCAGGACCCGGTCAGCATGGGCGTGCTGTTGCGGTTGATCCGTCGGCTCAACGACGCCCTGGGCCTGACCAGCATCGTGGTGACCCACGACGTCAAGGAGGCGATGAGCATCGCCGATCAGGTGATCGTCATCGCGGGCGGCCGGGTCATCGGCCAAGGCACCCCTGACGAGGTGCGTGCGCAGCGCGAGCAGGAACCGGCCCTGGCGCAATTTCTCGACGGGGCTGCCGATGGGCCGCTCAACGCGGCTGAAGACGAGGCCCCGCTGTCGGTCGACCTCGGCCTGGGAGGCGGGCAATGAATGCGGTCCTGAATTCGATTGCCCGGCTTGGCCGGTCGGTCCTCGACGGGGCGCAGCACGCCGGCTCCATGGCACTGTTTGCGATCGAGTTGGCCTGGGTGCTGATTCCGACCTGGTCGCGCCCGCGGGACATTCTGCAGCAGGTCTACGCCGCCGGCGTGCTCTCGCTGGTAATCATTCTCGTCGCCGGTGGGTTCGTCGGGCTGGTGCTGGGGTTGCAGGGCTACAATATCCTGTCGAACTTCAATGCCACTGAATCGCTCGGTGTGATGGTGGCCCTGTCCCTGGTCCGCGAACTGGGGCCGGTAGTGGCGGCGCTGCTGTTTGCGGGGCGGGCCGGGTCGGCGATCACCGCCGAGATCGCCCTGATGAAGACCACCGAGCAACTCGCCGCGCTGGAGATGATGGCGGTCGATCCGATGCGGCGGGTGATCGGTCCACGCTTCTGGGGCGCGATGATCTCGGTGCCGTTGCTGGCGGCGATGTTTTCGCTGGTCGGCATCGTTGGTGGCTACCTGATCGGGGTCGTGGTGCTCGGTGTCGACGGGTCGTCGTACTGGGGCCAGATCCACGAGCAGATGGAGGCCTGGGACGATGTCGGCGGCGGTGCCATCAAGTCGCTGGCCTTTGGCGCGGTGATCGCTCTGATCTCGGTTTACGAGGGTTACCGGGCCGAACCGACCGCCAGTGGCATGGCGCGCGCGACGACGCAGACCGTGGTCCTGAGCTCGCTTGCCGTGCTGGGACTGGATTTTGTAATGACGGCTTTCATGTTTGGGGCGTGATGGAATGAATGTGCAACGCGGAGTCGAGCTGGTGGTGGGGCTGTTCGTGCTCGCCGGGATCGCCGCTCTGATGGTGATGGCGCTTCAGTGGAGCAACTTCGGCAGCAGTCGCGTGGCGGGCTATGAAGTCACGGCCCGGTTTGACAACGTCGGCGGGCTGACGGTGAAATCACCGGTCAAGCTGGCCGGTCTGACCATCGGCCGGGTGGACTCGATCGAGATTCATGCGGAGACGTTCCAGGCGGAGGTGCGCATGGTGATCGATGATCAGTACGACAACCTGCCGACGGACTCCTTCGCCAACATCTACACGTCTGGCCTGCTGGGGTCTCAATACGTCGAGATCTCACCCGGTGGTGCACTGGAGTCGCTCGAGGATGGCGACCGGATCACGATGACCCAATCCGCGATCATTCTCGAAAGCATGGTTTCCAAGTTTTTGTTCGACAAGGCAAAAGAATGAAGAATCGAGACGGAATCATTGAGCGGGGCGGATCGCTGGTCGTGATGGCGGCTTTGGTTGCCCTGGCAGGCGGTACGGTTCGGGCCGAGGGGGTTCCGGCTGCGCCGATTACCCTGGAGCAGGCCACCGAGATGGCGCTGCACACCGATCCGCGCATCGAGGAGCAGCGCGCCAACGTTGCGCGCGCCCAGGTGGCGATCGAGCGCGTCAAAGGCGAGGGCGGGCCGCGGGTCTCGGCCAACCTGTTCGTGGGGCTGGCGCCGAAGGCTGGCGACGGCATCTTCACCAACGGCAGCAATACCTGTCCGGCCGGCGAATCCTGCACGCTGCGAGATGATGGCAACGAACTCGACCAGGGTTTCAGCGTCAGCAGTGGCCTGACCGTCTCGATTATTCAGCCGCTGTATACCTTCGGCAAGCTGGAGAATTACGGCGACGCGGCCCGCCTGAACCGTGACGTAAAGGCATCCGAAGTGGCGTTGGCCCGTGGCGAGACCTGGCTGACCGTGCGTCGGGCCTACTGGGGCTATCTGGCCGCCCGTGACACGCGCCAGATGCTCGAAGGGGTCAAGCAGCAGGTGGATCGCACGCGTGACGACATGCGCAAGGATGCCGAGGCCGGCGAGGTGCCGATGCGCCAGTTGTACGCGCTGGAAAGCGGCGTGTCCCAGCTCGAGCGCTACCTGGCCGAGGCGAGCAGTGTCGAATCGATCGCGATCGACGGACTCAAGACCATCATCGGCGTGCCGATCGATGCGAATCTCGAGTTGGCCGACTCCGGCATCAAGCCGGTTGCCCTGCCTGACGGTGAGGTTGGGGAACTGGCCGATCGCGCCCTGGCCCAGCGCCCGGAGATGGCCATGGCGGAGAATGGCCAGGCGGCGATGCGCAATTACGTCGCCGCGCGCAAGAGCGAGCGCTACCCGAACCTCTATGCCGGGCTGATCGCCGGGGCGACCTATACACCGGGTCGCGATCGGCTGAACAACCCGTACATCAACCAGCCGCTCAACCAGGCCTACGCCGCGCCGGTGGTTGGCTTGCAGTGGGAGTTCAACCCGGGCGTGATGCGCGCGAACGTCAGCGATGCCGAGGCCCAGCTCCAGGGCGTGGTGGCCAAGGCCAAACTGGCCCGTCAGGGCATCCCGTTCCAGGTCGCGGAGGCCTATCATCAAGCACGCGGCCTGAAGCAACAGATCCGGGCGCTGGACGCGGCCAAGGGCAATACCCGCAAGTGGATGGTGTCGACCTTCATGGATTATCAGGCGGGCCTCGCCGAGGGCGGGGACCTGGCCGATGCGGTCAAGGCCAACACCGAGGTGCAGGCCGAGTACTTCCGTACCATCAACGACTACAACATGAGTGTCGCCAGGCTGGCGATCGCGACGGGGGATTACCCCCAGTAAGCCCGCGCGCCGCCAAGCCCGGATCGGCCTGTTTGCGCGGCACCCCTGTCATCCCATCAGTGAGATTCCCATGAGTTTTGCCATGTCCCTGTTTTCCCGTCGCTCTGGTGCCGGTTGGCCCGGCCTTGCCGTCATCGGGTTGTTGCTGACCAGTCTTGCCATGACGGCGCGTGCCGAGCCCAGCGAGGCGGATGCCTGTGAACTGGTGGAATCGACCGCCAAGGCGGTGATTGCCGAGATTCGCGACAATCGGGACGCCGTGGAGGCCGAACCGAAGACGCTGCTCGAGATTGTCGACCGTCTGCTGCTGCCGCATGTCGACTCCGAGCGCATGACCCGATTGGTGCTGGGGCGTTATTACCGGCAGGCCAGCGCCGCCGAGCGCGAGCAGTTCACCGAGGAATTCCAGCGATTGCTGGTGCGTACCTACGCCGGTCCCCTGTCCGAGTTGGGCGACCAGGAAATCCGCATCATCGGTACCAAGCCGGGCGGCGCGGACGACGAGTTGGTGGTCGAGTCCGAGGTTTCCGGTGGTGATCTGGGCACCGTGCCGGTGGCCTACCGCATGGCGCCGGTCGACGGCGCGTGGAAGTCCTACGATGTCATGGTCGATGGCATCAGCCTGGTCAACAACTATCGCGGCAGCTTCGCGCAGAAGATCCAGCGCGATGGCATCGACGGGCTGATCCGAACCCTGCGGGAGCAGAATGAAGACGTCTGGGGCTGAACGCGGCTGGGACCTGCGCGTCGAACCGGGGTTGATCCGGCTGAGTGGATCCCTGCTGCGTGCGGGTCTCGATCGCCAACCGGCCGATCTCCCCGAAAACGTGGTCGGTCCACAGGTCGATGTCCACCTCGGCCAGGTCGAGCGCATCGACACCGCTGGACTGGCCTGGCTGGCCGCCATTCAGGCCCACGCCGAGGCAAAAGGCATCCGTCTGCGATACACTCACGCGCCCCAGGCCATGCGCCAGATGCTGGCGGTCTACGGTCTCGAAGGCCTGATGCCTCTCGAAACCGGCCTGGATGAGCCCGATTCGCCCACGGCCCGAGACCCGATCCAATTTCATGAATAAGCTCCTGATCCGCGGCGGCACGCCGCTCGACGGCGAGATTCGCATTTCCGGCGCCAAGAACGCGGTACTGCCGATGATGGCCGCCTCGCTTCTCGCCGACTCGCCGGTGACCATCGAGAACGTCCCGCACCTGCAGGACGTGACCACCACCATGGAGCTGCTGGGCCGGATGGGCGCAACCCTGACGGTGGGCGACCACATGAGCGTCGAGGTCGACACGACGACGGTCGATACCCTCGAGGCGCCCTACGACCTGGTGCGCACCATGCGCGCCTCCATCCTCACGCTCGGCCCGATGCTCGCTCGGTTCAAGCAGGCACGCGTCTCCCTACCGGGTGGCTGCGCGATCGGCACCCGTCCGGTGGACATCCACCTCAAGGGGCTCGAGGCGCTGGGCGCCGACGTGCGCGTCGAGGGTGGCTACATCGAGACATCCGCCGAGCAGCTGGTCGGCGCGCGCATCGTGCTCGACCAGGTCACGGTCACCGGCACCGAGAACCTGATGATGGCGGCGGTCTTCGCCCAGGGCGAAACCGTGCTCGAGAACGCCGCACGCGAGCCCGAGGTGGTCGACCTGGCCAACTTCCTCAACGCCATGGGGGCCGACGTGCGAGGCGCCGGCAGCGACGTGATTCGCATTCACGGCGTCGAGCGCCTGCACGGCGTGCGCTATCGCGTGCTGCCGGATCGGATCGAGACCGGCACCTATCTCGTCGCCGCGGCGATGACGCGCGGGCGCATCCTGGTGCGCGACACCCGTCCCGAGCTCCTCGACGCTGTGCTGGCCAAACTGGAACAGGCCGGCGCGGAGATCGAGCTGGGCGAGGACTGGATTCGCCTCGACATGCACGGGCGTCGGCCCAAGGCGGTCAATATCCGTACCGCACCGCACCCGGGCTTCCCCACCGACATGCAGGCGCAGTTCGTGGCGATGAACGCGGTGGCCGAAGGGACCTCCACGGTGGTCGAGACCATCTTCGAGAACCGCTTCATGCACGTCCAGGAAATCCAGCGCATGGGCGCGGACATCCACATCGAGGGCAACACCGCGGTCATCCGTGGCGTGGAATTCCTTTCGGGGGCGCCCATCATGGCGACCGACCTGCGTGCCTCGGCCAGCCTGGTGCTGGCGGGGCTGGTCGCCAGCGGCGAAACCGTCGTCAATCGCATCTATCACATCGACCGGGGCTACGAGTCCATCGAAGAGAAGCTCTCCCGCCTCGGCGCCAATATCCAACGGATCACGAACTGATCACCATGTCCCAATCTGACCAGATCGTCGTCGCGCTCTCCAAGGGGCGCATCTTCCAGGAAACCCTGCCGCTGCTGGCCTCCGTGGGCATCGAGCCGCTCGAGGACCCGGACAAGAGCCGCAAGCTGATCCTCGAGACCAGCGACCCGAGCGTGCGCCTGTTGATCCTGCGTGCCTCGGACGTGCCGACCTACGTCCAGCACGGAGCCGCCGATATCGGTGTCGCGGGCAAGGACGTGCTGTTCGAACACGGCGGCGATGGCCTGTTCGAACTGGTCGATCTCAAGATCGCGCAGTGCAAGCTGATGGTGGCGGGCAAGCCGGGGGCGCTCGACCGGTCCGGCCGTATCCGGGTGGCGACCAAGTACACCCGCGCCGCCGAATCGTACTTTGCCGATCGCGGTCGTCAGATCGAGCTGATCAAGTTGTACGGCTCGATGGAACTCGCCCCGCTGGTCGATCTGGGCGACTGCATCGTCGACGTGGTCGATACCGGTAACACGCTACGCGCCAACGGCCTGGAGCCGCTCGAGCACATCGCCGAGATTTCCTCGCGCCTGATCGTCAATCGCGCAGCGCAGAAGCTCAAGCACGCGCGGGTAAGCGATTTCGTCGATCGGGTGGAGCAGTACCTGGAGGGCAAGTGATGATCCGTCGCATGAATGCCCGCGCCGCGGGTTTCGATAGCCAGCTCGACGAGCTTCTGGACTGGTCCGGCATGGCGGACGAGCGGGTGGAGGGCATCGTCCGCGAGATACTGTCCGACGTGCGCAAGCGCGGCGATGCTGCCGTGGTCGAGCACACCCGCCGTCTCGACCGACTCGAGGTAACCTCGGCGGCCGAACTGGAACTGTCTGCCGAGCGACTCGATGCCGCCCTCGAAGCGATTCCGGACGATGTGCGCGAGGCGCTCGAACTGGCCGCCGAACGCCTGCGGGCCTACGCGGAGCGGCAGAAGGGCGAGAGCTGGACGTACACGGAGGCCAACGGCAACGTCCTTGGCCAGCAGGTGACACCGCTCGACCGGGCGGGGCTCTACGTCCCCGGCGGCAAGGCGGCCTACCCGTCGTCCGTGCTGATGAACGCGATCCCGGCCAAGGTTGCCGGGGTCGAGCAGGTGATCATGGTGGTGCCAACTCCCGACGGCGTACAGAACGACACCGTACTCGCCGCGGCGCGTATCGCCGGGGTGGATCGCGTGTTCACCGTCGGCGGAGCGCAGGCGATCGGCGCGTTGGCCTTCGGTACCGAGACGATCCCCGCGGTGGACAAGATCGTCGGCCCGGGCAATATCTTTGTCGCCGCCGCCAAGCGCGAGGTCTTCGGCCGGGTGGGCATCGACATGATCGCCGGGCCGTCCGAGATCCTGATCGTCTGCGACGGTCACACCGACCCCGACTGGATCGCGATGGACCTGTTCTCACAGGCCGAACACGACGAGCAGGCGCAATCGATCCTGCTCGCCCACGACCCCGATTTCCTCGATACGGTTGCCGCCTCGATCGAGCGTCTGTTGCCCGATCAGCCGCGTGCCGAGATCATCGCCAAGGCGCTGGAGACCCGTGGCGCGCTGATCGAGGTCACCGACATCGATCACGCCATCGAACTGATCAACCGGATCGCCCCCGAGCACCTGGAGCTGTCGTTCGAGGGCGCCGAGAAGCGTCTGGGCGAGATCCGCAATGCCGGGGCAATCTTCGTCGGTCGTTACACCGCCGAGGCCCTGGGCGATTACTGCGCGGGTCCCAATCACGTGCTGCCCACCTCGGGCACGGCGCGCTTTTCCTCGCCGCTGGGGGTCTACGACTTTCAGAAGCGCTCCAGCATCATCCACTGTTCCCCGGCCGGTGCCGCGGAACTGGGCCGCATCGCTGACCGTCTCGCTCGGGCCGAAGGGCTCGAGGCACACGCGCAGTCGGCTCGCTATCGGGTCGAGGCCGAGGGTTGAACGATGGCCGCCGACGCGCCAAACCGTTTCTGGTCGGATGACCTTGGCAATCTATCGCCCTACGTGCCGGGTGAGCAGCCGAAGATCGACGACCTGGTCAAGCTCAACACCAACGAAAACCCCTTCGGCCCGTCGCCGCGGGTGATCGAGGCGGTTCGCGCCGCCGCCGACGATGGCCTGCGACTCTACCCGGATCCGACCAGTCAGGCGTTGCGCGAATGTCTTGCCGATTACCACGGCGTCACGGCCGAGCAGGTCTTCGTCGGCAACGGCTCGGACGAGGTGCTGGGTTTCCTGTTCCGGGCGTTATTCCAGCGCGGCCGGCCGGTGGTGTTCCCTGACATCACCTACTCGTTCTACCCGGTCTACTGCCGGTTGTTCGGCATCGAGCCGCGCACGGTCGCCCTGGACGAGGAACTGGCCGTGGACGTCCAGGCGATGTGTGCGATCGATCCGTCGAGCGTGGGCGGGGTGATCCTGCCCAACCCGAACGCGCCCACCGGTCGGCTGCTGGCGATCGACCAGGTCGAACGACTGGCGGCGCACTTCGGCGACTGCGCGGTCGTGATCGACGAGGCCTATGTCGATTTCGGCAGCGAGTCGGCGATCGGGCTGGTCGACAGCTACCCCAACTTGCTGGTCACGCAGACGCTGTCCAAGTCGCGTTCGCTTGCCGGCTTGCGGCTGGGGTTTGCCATCGGCGATGCCGGGTTGATTGACGGGCTTGCGCGGGTCAAGGACAGCTTCAATTCCTACCCCGTCGACCGCCTGGCCAGCGCCGGCGCCATTGCCGCCTACGAGGACGACGCGTACTTCGAACAGACGCGGCGCGCAATTATTGCCATGCGCGACCAACTCGGCGCCGATCTGGAGGCGCGGGGCTTCGAGGTGGTGCCGTCGGCGGCCAATTTCGTGCTGGCCCGTCACGCGACCTGTGCCGGCGCGACGCTTGCTGCGGGGCTGCGGGACCGGCGGGTGATCGTGCGCCACTTCGATCGCGCCCGGATCGGCGATCACCTGCGGATCACCATCGGTAACGAGGGGCAGAACGCGACCCTGCTTGCGGCCCTTGACGAGATCCTCGCCGAGGGCTGATGTGCCTGGGGTATTCGTGCAGATATCCCTTGCGGCCTGTTTTCGGTTCGGCCTGCGTGTTATTCTTCGCTCGCGTTCTGGCCAGCAACGGGCCGGCCTCGACGCCACCCAATGGTGCCCTGTGTTCGTCCCTTCGCGACGGATCGCCGTGAATTCCGCCAGGCCCGGAAGGGAGCAACGGTAGCGGTCGATCCGGGCGCCGGAGATCGGCGGATGCAGGGTGCCACCCAATTGGATCCCGCGCTATGAGTTATCTGGTACTGGCACGCAAGTGGCGACCCCGGCGTTTCGACGACATGGTCGGCCAGAGTCACGTGCTCCAGGCACTCACTAACGCGCTGGATCGCGATCGTCTCCACCACGCGTATCTGTTCACCGGGACTCGCGGGGTGGGCAAGACGACGGTTGCCCGCATCTTCGCCAAGGCACTCAACTGCGAGCAGGGCGTCTCCAGTCACCCTTGCGGCGAATGCGGGGCCTGCCTTGAGATCGACTCGGGTCGATTTGTCGACCTGATCGAGGTCGACGCCGCCTCGCGCACCAAGGTCGACGACACCCGCGACCTGCTGGAAAACGTCGTCTACCTGCCGGTCAAGGGCCGCTTCAAGATCTACCTGATCGACGAAGTGCACATGTTCTCCCAGGCGAGCTTCAACGCCCTGTTGAAGACGCTGGAAGAGCCGCCCGAGCACGTCAAGTTCCTGCTGGCGACCACCGATCCGCAGAAGCTGCCGGTGACGGTGCTCTCCCGCTGCCTGCAGTTCAACCTGCGCGCGCTCCCCCAAGCACATATCCAGACCTATCTCGCCGACATTCTCGGTCGCGAGGGTATCGAGGCCGATTCGGAAGCCCTGCGACTGGTCGCGGATGCCGCCGGCGGCTCGATGCGCGATGCCCTGAGCCTGGTCGATCAGGCGATCGGCTTTTGCGATGGCCGGCTTGAGACCGACGCGATCGCCGACATGCTCGGCGTGACCGATCGCCGTCTGTTACATGGGTTGCTCGAGCGGCTGGCCGCCGGCGATGCCGACGGGGTGTTTTCCCTGGTGGATCAGGCGCTGGAGCGATCGGTGGACCCGGCGCGTCTGTTGGCAGAACTCGCCGAGACTGTCCACCAGGCGGCGCTGGCACAATGGCTGCCGACCGATGCACCGGCACTGAACGCGGATGCCGCCACCCTGCAGCTCTGGTACCAGATTGCCTTGTCCGGTCGCCGTGATCTTGGCTGGGCGCCCTCGCCGCGCGTGGGCCTGGAGATGACTTTGCTGCGGATGCTGGCCTTCGTGCCAGGTACGGACCGGGGAGTCAAGGCGCCGTCGTCACATCAGACAGTGTCCGCTGTTTCAGGGCAAGCGCCGTCGAGGCAGGAGGCCACCCCAGCGGCCCCTCGAGAAACACCCCAGGCGCCGGCCGGTGTCGCCGATCGGGAGCCTGTCGATTATCGTGCCGACGGGGCCGTCCCAGGCGAGGCGGTACCGACGATCGCCCCGGCTGAGGAAGGGCAGGGCACTGTCGCCGACGTAGGGGCTGTCGAGGCACCCGATGCGGGCGCGAGTTCGGCGAGTCGTGGCCAAACGATTACGCCGGAAAACTGGTTTGAGATCGTCGCACAACTGTCCATGCCGGCCCGTAGCCTCGCCGAGCGCTGTCACGCGATCAACGACGACGGCGCGGCCGTGTTGGTGATTGACCCCGGGTTCCTCTCGATGGCCTCGAAGGCCACGCAGGAACGGCTGGTCGCGCAACTGAAACGACTGGGTGTGCATCAGCCGGTGCGTTTCGAGGTCGGTGACACGTCGGCCGCGGCACCGCCGGTGCGAACTAAGCCGGTCGACGCAGTCGAGGCAACCGGGCCAACCGGGTCAACCGGGGCACCGCCCGAGTCGTCAACGCCACCGGCCGCTCCGGTGGAAACCCCGGCGCAAATCCGGGAACGCAACGAGCAAGCGGACGCCGCGGCGCGTGAGCAATCGTTACGCGATCATCCGGCCGCTCGCGTCATCGCAGAGCGCGCCGGGGCCGAACTGATTCGAGAATCCGTGCGTTCCATCGACGATCACGGTGTAGTCAACGAACGTTAGCCAGCAGGAGACATCGGCAAATGAAAGGTGGAATGGGCAACCTGATGAAGCAGGCGCAGGCGATGCAGGAAAACATGCAGCGCATGCAGGAAGAAGTCGCCAAGATGGAAGTCGAAGGCCAGTCCGGTGGCGGCCTGGTCAAGGTAACCATGACCGGCAAGCACGAGGCACGGCGTGTCTCGATTGATCCGAGCCTGCTGGAAGACGACAAGGACATGCTCGAGGATCTGATTGCCGCGGCAATCAACGACGCCGCGCGGCGTATCGAGCAGGAGCAGCAGGAAAAGATGGCGGGCATGACTGGCGGCATGAACCTGCCGCCGGGCTTCAAGATGCCGTTCTAAACCGGCCTTGCCTGGTCTTATCGCCCGATCCGTTTTGGGTCGGGCGTTTCTCGTTCAGGAGACGTGAAACGTGCAATTCTCGCCCAGTTTCCAGCAATTGATCGATGCCCTGCGCTGCCTGCCGACCGTCGGACAGAAGACGGCTCAGCGGATGGCGCTGCATCTGCTTGAACGGGATCGCGCCGGGGCAGGGCACTTGGCCGAGGCCATTGGCGAAGCCTTGGAAAAACTCGGGCATTGTCGCTCCTGCCGGGTGTTCACCGAGGGCGAGATCTGCCCGATCTGTGCCGACGATCAGCGCGATGATCGGCTGTTGTGCGTGGTCGAATCACCGGCCGACTGGATCGCGATCGAGTCCTCCGGTGCCTATCAGGGGCGTTATTTCCTGTTGCTGGGGCGGCTGTCGCCACTGGACGGGATTGGCCCGGACGAGCTGAAACTCGACCAGTTGGCCGCACGCCTCGACCAGGCGGGGATCGAAGAGGTGATCCTTGCCACCAGTGCGACGATCGAGGGCGAGGCGACCGCCGGCTACGTCACCGAGTTGGCCCGCTCGCGGGGCTTGCGCGTCACGCGTCTAGCGCAGGGCGTGCCAATGGGCGGCGAACTCGAGTACATCGATGCCAGCACCTTGAGTCTGGCGCTCAAGGGCCGTCGGGAAGCCGAATCATAGAGTTGTAACTAGCGCCAATCGCCATCAGCACCCTAGTGTCGGATGCTCTTGTCCAAAGGGCAGACATCGCCAGGTTGCTCGAGCTCACCATCCTATCGCCGCAGCTGCCTGGCTGCCACGTTGGGGCTGGCTTGAAGCGCGATCGCGCGGGAGTCCACGGATTCCGCCCCACACGTGGGTGATCCGTTCCCGGCGTAGGAACTGACGAATCAGTTCGATCAGCCGCCGGTTTGCCTTGCCGGCGCTGCGCGACCGGGGAGTACCTCGGGGTGCTGATTCGGCAAGAGGGTATTTTTTCACGCAGTTGGTCACCCAGACCGACTGTCTGGTGCTGTATCGCCTTGAGCAGGGGACGGACGGTGATCGCGCGGATCGCGCGCGAGGAATTCTGCGGCAAGGCGGACGTCGAAGTCCGCATGCTGAAAAGCCGCCGGCCTTCATCCCCTTGCTACTAGGGCTTGCCCAAGCTGACCAGGGGCGTCAGATCTTGGTGTTGCTCTGCCCGTCGATCACGGTGTCTGGCCCGTGCGCGTTGGGGTCGGCGGGGTTGTGAATGACCCGGTTCCGCCCCTTGCGCTTGGCCGCCAGCAGGCCGTCGTCGGCGCGCTGAATGACGCTATCGGGGATGTCGTGATCGATTATGTTGGTCAGGCCGATCGAGATGGTCAGCTCGCCCAGCTCCCGGCCGCTCTCGGCCAGGCGCAGCTTTGACTGCGAGATGATATTGCGCAGCTTGTTGGCGACGGCCATCGCGCCGTCGGTCGGGGTGTCGGGTAGCACGATCGCGAATTCCTCCCCCCCGTAGCGCAATACCTGGTCCTGACCCTTGACGTGCTCCTTGAGAGTGCGGGCGATAAAGCGCAGGATCTTGTCACCGACCAGATGGCCGTAGTTGTCGTTGATCTGCTTGAAGTGATCGATGTCCGCCAGCAGGAACGCGCCCGGCTCGCTGGCCGACAGCGCGGCCGTGATCTGCTTTTGCAGCATGTCATTGAGACCGCGTCGATTCGGTAGCCCGGTGAGCGGATCGGTACGGGCATCGCGGCGGGCGCTTTCGAGTTCCTTGCGCAGCTTGGCTATCTGGTCACCGGCGCTGTTCATCTGGTCAGATGATTCCAGCGCACTCTTCTCGATATAGCGCGTGTCCTCCATGACCTCTTCGGTCAACGCGCGCAGGGCCTCGACGGATTCACTGCGATCGATCTGTCGGACGAAGTCGCCCAGGGTTGAGGCGAAATTGGAGAATTCGTTGCCGGTGTTGAGCATCTGCAACATCATGTTTCGCATCACGCGCAGCATGATGTCCTGGGCGCGGCTCATCTGCTTGATCGCCCCGTTGAGCACATGCGTGTCGAACAGGTCCTGGGCGACGTCTTGGGTCAGGCCCTTGCTACTGTTGATCGCGTCGTCCATGTCCTTGGTGAGGCTGGCGTCGCGCTTGAGGGCACGTTCGTAGAACAGGGTGATGTAGACGGGAGTCGGCGGCAGCCCCAGCTCGGCGAGCTGCGAGAGTACCATCCGCATGATCTCGCTGGCCTGGCTGCGGTCGTTGGTGTAATCGAACATGTGACGTTCCAGGTTCTTTACGTCGCATCCGGCGACGTGAATTGGCTTAATCAAGTCGGGCTCGCCGCAATACATCGATGCGGCGATATGTGTCAGTCGTAGAGAAGCTCGGACAATTCGCGTGAGAGTTGGTGTTCTTCCACGCCGTTGGCCTGCAATAACTCGCGCAAATGGGTCAGGGCATCAATCTCGATACTGGACCAAGCCAGGGCGAGGGTTCGGTTCGACTCGCGAACGATGCGCGCGGTGAGCTCCACCAGGACGGTACGGTCCGGATCGGAAAGAATCTGGATGTTCAGCGATTCGGCCACGCAGTCGTCGGTCAGGCTGCCGGCGGTTTCCAGCTCGATGAGGATGCCCTTGAGCGAAACGTCGAGAATGGTGCCCCGCAGCGTTTCCTTCGGGCAGCGGATGCGGACCGGGAGCGGGATCTCGACACGGGCGAAGCGGCGTTGCGTGATCATTCCGTTGTACTGCTCCTGACCGTCTAGGTTGCACTGAGCCGCAAGTGACAGTAAGCATACTGTCTTCGGGCCTCAAGCGCTACGGTCGGGGCTCGAGTTGGTGGCTGTACCTGTTCGATGGGCTGGTAGAATAATCACCATGCCAAAAGTGATCGAGATCCGCACCCCCGGACGGGGCTTTATCAACATCACCAGCCAGGTGCAGGCCGGGTTGTCCGGCAGTGGCCTGTGCCATCTGTTCCTGCAGCACACCAGTGCCTCGCTGATCCTGACCGAAAATGCCTCGCCAGAGGTGCGGACGGACCTCGAGACGCTGATCGGCCGCGCGGCCCCGGACGGCGATCCCGCCTATCGTCACGACGACGAAGGGCCGGACGACATGGCGGCCCACTTTCGCACACTGTTGGCGGGGCACGAGCTCTCGCTGCCCATGACCGATGGCCGTCTGATGCTCGGCACCTGGCAGGGCGTCTTCCTTTGGGAGCATCGGGCCCACACGCATCGGCGCCGCATCGTGATCACCCAACTACCCGAGCGGCAATGAATCCGATTGCCGGTGGCTGGCCGCTGGTGCTGGCCGATCTGTCCAGGCGTGACGACGGCAGCGAGGCAGGCGCTGGTCTCGGCTTTTCCCGCGGGGACGATTTTGCCAAGAGTGACCATGTCTTTCTCGCTGGCAACGAGCTGCATGCGCGCTTCGCCGAGGGCCGGGGCAACCGCATCCTCGCGACCGGTTTCGGCACGGGGGGCCATTTCCTAACCACCGCGTTGCTGTTCCTGCAACTGGCGCCGCCGGGGGCCACCCTCGATTTCGTCAGCCTCGAACCGCATCCCGTCGCGGCGGATGATCTTTCTCTCCTGGCGGTCGCTCAGCAACGCGCGGCGAAGCAGTGGCTTACGGGTCATCCGCGGTTCTCGGCGGGGGCCCTCGACCGTTTCGTTGGCCTGCAATCGGCACTGCACGCCCAGTGGCCCGACCCCGTGCCCGGATTTCATCGGCGTCTGTTCGCGGGTGGGCGTATTCGCCTGACGATGATCTGGGGCGACCCCGGTATCCAGTTCCCGCGTATCGACGGCCGGTTCGATGCCTTTTACCTCGATGGGCTCGGCCCCGATCGCAATCCCGAGCCGTGGCAGGAGCCGCTCATTCTGCAGATGGGTCAGCGGTCGGCACCAGGGGCGACGGCCGTCACGGCTCGTACCGCCCCATGGGTACGTGAGGCGCTGGCCGCGGCAGGATTTGTTACCCAGCAGCGCCCAGGTTTCCGCCCAGGTTTCGCCCCCAACGACGACATGCTCATCGCCCGCCGCGATGACGGGCAGGGCAACAACGCCGTGACCCCGAGCCCGGCCGAGGGCCCCATTGCCGTCCTGGGCGCCGGGATGGCCGGGACCACGGCGGCCCGAGCGCTCAGCCGACGGGGACGCGAGGTCGTGGTGTTCGAGGCCGGTTCCCAGCCTGCCGGTGGGGGATCGGGCAACCCGGCCGGGCTGGTCGCCCCCGTGATCAGTCGCGATTGGAACCGCCTGTCGCAACTGACCGCGACCGGCATGGGTTTCATGCGTGCGGAACTGGGTGAGCTGGTCGATGGGGAGACCGCCGCGTTCGATGGCGTGATCAAGCTCGCGCGCAGCGAGCGGCACGTGGCGAAGCAGGTTGGTATTGCGGCCCAGCTGCAACCCGATCCGGCCTTTGCCCAATGGTGTGAAGCTAAGTCCCTGCGCGCATTGACGGGGGTGGCCGATATCGATTCCTCCGGGTGGTACTTCCCGACGGCCGGCTGGCTGCGCCCGCGGGCGGTCATTGCCCACTGGCTGGCCACACCCGGTATCGAGACACGACTGGATCGGCCGGTGCAGCAACTGCTTGGAGAGGCGGGGGTGTGGCGAGTGCAGACGGCCGACGGGCTGACGCATGGACCATTTGCCGAGGTGATCGTGGCGGCCGGCCCGTCAAGCGGGGCCCTGATCGAGACACTGGGACCGTGGATCGAGCCGTGTCGGGGGCAGGTCAGCTGGGCGTCGCACGGGAGCGACCCGTCTGGCGATGTTCCGGCGAGCGGTCTTCCCGTGATGCGCGAGGGTTATGCGCTCGACCTGCCCAGTGGCGAACGCCTGTTCGGGGCGAGTTTCCTGCCCGGCGATACCGAGCTTGAGGTCCGGGACGTCGAGCACGAGGAGAACCGGCATCGACTCGCCGCCATCGCGCCGTCACTCGATGCAGGGCTGTCTGCCGATCGCCTGCAGGGGCGTGCCTCGTTGCGTGCGACCACGCCGGATCGCCTGCCGATCGTGGGCCGGATTGCCGACGGGCTGTGGGTATCGACCGGACACGGGGCGCGCGGCCTGACCTGGTCGGCATGGCTTGCCGAGTACCTCGCCGCGCAAATCGAGGACACCCCGTCGCCATTGCCCAGGGATCTCGCCGACGGCCTGCGCCCGCAACGCTTCGACGAGCGTGCCGCGCGCAAGGCGGCCCGACGCGGCGGACGGTCCGGCTAAACCCGAGGGCCCGGATCAGTCCGCCAGGTTGGTCGGCCAGGTTAGTCGGCTAGGCGGCGGATGCGCTCGCGCTGGGCGGCCAGCTCCTCGAGCTCGGCCTCGAAGCCGGCCAATCGCTCACGTTCCTGGTTGACCACCGCCTGGGGCGCGCGCTCGACGAAGTTGGCGTTCGACAACTTGCCGCGCGCCTTCTCGATCTGCTTTTCGATCCCCTCGACGGCCTTGTTCAGGCGCTCGAATTCCGCGGCGACGTCGATCAGACCGGCCAGCGGGATGTGCACCTGCATCTTGCCCACCAGGGCCATCGCCGATTCCGGCAACTCGCCGTCGAGTTCCTCGATCGACTCGATCCGCGCGACCGTCGTCAGCAGCGGTTCGAGTTCCGTGATGCGCGCCCGGTCACGTTCACTGGCCTCGGTGACCAGCACCGGCAACGGCTTGCCCGGCGCGATGTCCATCTCCGCACGGATGCGGCGCACGCCGAGAATGAAGCCCTGTAGCCAGTCGATCGCCTCGCGCGCCTCGGGGTCGTGCTTCGACTCGTCGGCGACCGGAAAGGGGGCGGTCATGATGGTGTCGTCATCCGAGTGCTTGGTGCCGGCGAGCGGCGCGACCCGTTGCCAGATGGTCTCGGTGATGAACGGGATGAACGGGTGCAGCAGCCGCAGCAGTGTCTCGAGCACGCGCACCAGTGTGCGACGGGTGCCGCGTTGGGCGGCCTCGTCGCCGTGCTTGAGCGCCGGCTTGGTCAGCTCGAGATACCAGTCGCAGTAGGTGCTCCAGGTGAAGTCGTACAGCGTCTGGGCAGCAAGATCGAAACGGTAGGTCTCCAGGTGTTTGGTGACCGTGGCCTCGCAGGCCTGTAATTCACCGATGATCCAGCGTTCGGCAGTGCCCAGCGTTACCGGCTCATCGCCGAGTCCCGTGTCCTCGTCCTCGCATTGCATCAGGACAAAACGGCTGGCGTTCCAGAGTTTGTTGCAGAAGTTGCGGTAGCCCTTGACCCGCTCCAGGTCGAAGCTGATGTCGCGGCCGGTAGTCGCCTGCGCGGCGAAGGTAAAGCGCAGCGCGTCGGTGCCGTGCTCCTCGATGCCGTCGGGGAATTCCTCGCGGGTCTGCTTCTCGATCAGCCGTGCCTTCTTCGGCTGCATCAGGCCGGTGGTGCGCTTTTCCACCAGCGATTCCAGATCGATGCCGTCGATGATGTCGATCGGGTCGAGCACGTTGCCCTTGGACTTCGACATCTTCTGCCCGTGGGCATCGCGTACCAGGCCATGCACGTAGACCTCGCGGAACGGGACGTCCTTGCCGAAGTACTTGCCCATCATCACCATCCGGGCGACCCAGAAGAAGATGATGTCGAAGCCGGTCACCAGCACGCTGGTGGGGTAGAAGCGTTCGAGTTCCGCGGTCTGTTCCGGCCAGCCCAGCGTCGAGAAGGGCCACAGCGCCGAGGAGAACCAGGTGTCGAGCACGTCCTCGTCCTGGGTCAGTTCCTCGTCCGCGCCGATCTCGTACTTGGCGCGTACCTCGGCTTCGTCGCGGCCAACGAAGATATTGCCATCACGGTCGAACCACGCCGGGATCCGATGGCCCCACCACAGTTGCCGGCTGATGCACCAGTCCTGGATGTTCTCCAGCCACTGGAAGTAGGTGTTCTCCCAGTTGCCGGGCACGAAGCGGATGTCACCCGAGCGCACGGCATCGATGGCCGGTTCCGTGATCGCCTTTTTGCCGCCCGGCTTGCCGGTGGTCGTCTCGTCGCGGGTGAGATCGACGAACCACTGGTCGGTCAGCAGCGGCTCGATCACCGTGCCGCTGCGGTCACCACGCGGCACCATCAGCTTGTGGTCGTCGATCTGGACCAGCAGCCCCTCGGCCTCGAGATCACTGATGATCTGGCGACGGGCCTCGAAGCGATCCAGCCCGCGGTAGCGCTCCGGCAGGTGCGGGTCGGCGTCACGCGCCGCGTCACCGACGCATTCGGCGGCCTCGCGGATGGTGGCGGTCTCGGTGAGCACGTTGAGCATCGGCAGGTCGTGGCGCTGGCCGATGGCGTAGTCGTTGAAGTCGTGCGCCGGGGTGATCTTGACGCAACCCGAGCCGAACTCGGGGTCGACGTAGTCGTCACTGATGATCGGAATGCGCCGACCCACCAGCGGCAGGGTGATGGTCTCGCCGATCAGGTGCTTGTAGCGCTCGTCTTCCGGGTGCACGGCCACGGCGGTGTCGCCGAGCATGGTCTCGGGACGGGTGGTCGCGACCACCAGGTGCCCCTCGCCATTGGTCAGCGGATAGCGCATGTGCCATAGGTGCCCCTTCTCCTCCTCGCTGACCACCTCGAGATCGGAGACGGCGGTGCGCAGCACCGGGTCCCAGTTGACCAGCCGCTTGCCGCGGTAGATCAGGCCGTCCTCAAATAGGCGGACGAACACCTCGCGGACCGCCTCGGACAGGCCGTCGTCCATGGTGAAGCGTTCACGCGACCAGTCACAAGAAGCCCCCAGGCGCTTCATCTGCTCGGTGATAAAGCCGCCGGACTGCTCCTTCCATTCCCAGACCTTTTCCAGGAACTTCGTCCGGCCGATGTCGTGGCGCGAGACCCCTTCGGATTCCAGTCGGCGCTCGACCACCATCTGCGTGGCGATGCCGGCGTGGTCGGTGCCCGGTTGCCAGAGCGTGGCCTCGCCGCGCATGCGATGCCAGCGGGTCAGCGTGTCCATCAGGGTGTCCTGAAAGGCATGGCCCATGTGCAGGCGGCCGGTGACGTTCGGCGGTGGCAGCATGATGCAGTAGGCGCCCTCGGCCTGCATGTCGGGCGTGAACTGGTCGCCTTCCATCCAGCGCTGGTAGCAGTCCTGTTCGATCTGTCGGGGGTCGTAAGTCTTGTCCATGCCGTTATTCAGGTTCGCTTGTCGTCGGGTCGGAAGGTCGGGGCGGGGCCGCCGGAGAGGATGTCGGGCTTACTCGTCGCGGGATCGGACCGACTCGACACGATGGTGGTCAATGGTCGCCCCCGCGCTCTTGTATTGCCGCCAACGAGCACGGGCATCCGCGCGGGATTGCTCGTCGGCGGGGATGACCTCGTCGATATGCTCGCGATCGGTGGGGCGCGGGATCGGGGCACCGGTGAGATTGATCACCCGGGCAAAGCCGCCGGCCTCCGGGTCACAGCCGATGAAGATCGGCGCGTGGTCCGCGTCTTCCGGGTCGGCGGTGTGCGGTACGAAGCGGTCGTCACGGTACGACCAGAGGTAGTCGTCAAAGCCTTCCACGTGGGCGAGACCGGCGCAGACCACGTAGGTGGGGCGCTGTGCCTCGGCCTGCTCGGCGCAGAGTTCGGCGGCGAAGTACCAGAAGGCATCCTCGGCCGGGTCGTCGATCAGGTGGAATACAATCTCGCTCATTGGGGCCTTCGGGCGTGGTTGATGTCCGGGTTGCGGGGTGCTGCGACGCGGGCGATCCGTCGGTATGCTGCCTGTCGGATACTGGTAACCGGGGCCGCCGACGGTCACGCCACGGAGCAAGCGAGCATTATGCCCAATTACCCCATGTCGCCCAAGGCGATCGGCCCAGAAAACGGCTTGGCGATGGCCGGCCGGAGCGTTATCGCGCCCCGATATTTCAACGGCTTTGCGAGGGAATCGTGACGTTGATCAAGCCACGTCTGCTGGCGATTGTTAGTTGGGCCGCCGTGCTACTAGTGCTGGGGGTGGCGATTGCCTGGGTGGGGCCGGAGCGTCTGGTCGCGCCGTGGCGGTCGATCGACCCAATGGCCCTGCTGGTGGCGCTGGCGCTGATGGTGGCCAGTTATCTCATCCGCACCTTGCGTATTACCCGCTATTTCCCGGACCGGCTTGCCGGTCATTTCTGGTCGGCCTTCCGCCTGTCGAGCTGGCACAACCTGATGAACAACCTGCTGCCGATGCGTTCCGGTGAGTTGGCCTTCCCGGTGTTGATGCAGCGCTACTATCGGTTGTCTCCGCTGGAGAGCGTACCGGTGCTGTTCTGGTTCCGCCTGCTCGACCTGCAGGCGATTCTGCTGATCGGCCTGGTCGCCGGAGGGCATCTGCTCGGCCTTTCCGATGGGGTTTTGGGCCTGCTCTTTGCCTTGCTGCTGCTCGCCCCGGTTCTTGCCTACGGTCTGCGGCATTGGTTGCACGGGGTGCTGTGCCGGCAGGATGGCCGGCTGGCGCAGAAGGGCGTGACGATGCTCGAAAGCCTGCCCGATCGGCCAACGCGATTGCTGGGCACGCTGTTCTGGACCTGGGCGAACTGGCTGGTCAAGTTGGCCGCGCTGGGCTGGGTCTTGGCCGCCCTGGCCCCGGTCGGTTTCGCCGCCGGGGTGCTCGGCGCGATCGGCGGGGATCTGACCACGGTGCTGCCCGTGCATGCCCCGGGCGGGTTTGGTACCTACGAGGCCGGGGTGGCCCTGCTGCTCGCCCCCTTGGTCGACGAGCCGCGCACCGTGCTGGCCGCGGCGGTCAACTTGCACCTGTTCGTGCTGGGCACCGCGCTGCTGGCCGCGGCGTTGGCGCTGTTCATTCGTCGTCCGTCCCCGCGTTGACCTCATCGGCCGCCGCATGGCGGATCAGCTGATCGAGCGTGCCCATGTAACCCTGCAGCCGTGCCTCGAAAGTGGCGGCCGGCACGGCCCCGTCGTGGAATTCCTGCAACAGCGACAGGATGCCGGTGGCCAGGTGGCGATGCCGGTCAAGGTTCTCGGTCGCCCACCAGGCCACCGCGGCGCGCAGTTGGTGGTGGCGTTCGGATTGCTCCAGGTGGGCCCGTCCCAGTGAACGCAGCCCCCAGAGGGCGGCCATGGCGCCGAGTGCGGTGCGCGGCCTGGCCGGGTTGATCGCGAAATCGAAGTCGGCCATCCAGTCGGCCAGGGCGGGTGCCCGCATCGGCCGGGCGATGGCGTAGCCCTGACCGAGTTGCCCGCCGAGCAGGGCGGTGGCCTCGATCAGGTCAGGCGTTTCCAGGCCCTCGACCACCGTGTGCAATTCCAGGGCCAGGGCCATCTGGATCATCGAGGCGATGAAGGTCAGGACCCGGCCGGGTTCGTGCTGGGCCGCGCGCACCATGCCCTGATCGATCTTGACCGTGTTGAAGGGCAGGCTGCGCAGCCGCAACAGGTTGTTGTAGCCCGAGCCGAGGTCGTCCATTGCCAGGCTGACCCCCAGCTCGCCGATGCGCTGCATGGGACCGGCCAGATCGCCCGGCTCGAAGCCGGTGTCGCCCTGCTCGAGCAGCTCGAGCGTGATCCGGTGCGGACTCACCGCGTGGCGGTCGAGCGCCGCGCGCACATGTCCCGGAGTGGCCGGGTCCATCAGCACACTCACCGGCAGGTTGATGGCCACCGAGAGTGCCGGGCCGTGGGGGGCCTCGATCTCCCGCAGGCAGGCCAGGGACTGGTCGAGACCCAGTTCGAACAGGCGCATTACCTGGCCGTCGTTGAGCCAGGGGATGAACATGTTCGGCAGGATGACCTCGCCACTGGGCAGATTCAGGCGTGCCAGGGCCTCGAGCGTGGTTAGCCGGCCCGTCTGCACATCGATCACCGGCTGGTAGACCATCTCCAACCCTTCGTCGTAGAAGGCCTGCCGCCAGCGATCGTGATCGCCCTTGGCATACAACAGTGACGCCGGACTGCGAATCTGCCGCCAGGCCTGGCTGACCAGCGCCATCAATTGGCCGGTAAAGCCCTGCAACGTCGAGCTGGTGAACATCCCGGGGATGCGTCCATGCAGGCAGATCACGGCGATGGGCTGGTCACGGTTGTCGAGGATGGGGATCGCCACGGAACTGCGGATGCCAAGCGACTCGGCCTGAGCGGCCCAAGGCGCGCCGGCGGGGTCGTTCAGGGTGTTCACCATGGTGACGACACGGACATGCCGGTAGGCGACCGAGACCGGATGCGCCGACTCCGGGCGTTTGAGATCGAGCGTGGCGTGCCCATCGGGCTCACCGGTCGGCTGGGTGAAGAGGTCGTTGCCCTCGGCGTAGTTGGCGACGAAACGGCCGTCGGCATTGGGCGACAGGATCGCGACCCCATTAATGCCGGGCAGGCCGGTCAGCGTGTTCAGCAGATGCTCGTTGAAATCCGGCCAGTTGTGCTCGCTGCGTCGGCGATCATCGATTGCCACCAGGGCGGCCTGGAACTCGTCATCGACGGCCTGGCCCGCGTCGAGCTGGTGGGAAAGCTCCATGCTCAGCCGTTCGGTAAAGACGCGTTCGAGCCGGTTCTGGTGCCGCTGATTGACGTGGGCGCGATTGAAGGTCTCGTTGAACTCGTGCATGTACACGGTGATCGCGCGGACGAGGTCACTGGGCGACACACCGGTCAGCGCGTGCACGTGACCGATTTGGCGGGCGCGATTGATATGCGCTTCTTCGCTCAGATCGGGGTCGAGCAGGAAGGCGAGGTGCTCGGCCTGCTGGGTCCTGACCGCCTGGAATTCCCGGGGCGACAGGTGGGCGAGTACGTTGCGTATCGACTCCAGCCGGGAAATCTCGGCGTAGAAACGCTCGACGAAATCGTCGCTCAGGTCACCGACGTCCGGCTGAATCCGTTCGAGAAGCATCCTCGCGGCGGGGCCGTAGGCCGGTATGGCCTCGGGTATCTCGGGTATCTCGGGTAGATCCTCGCTCCGCTGGGTGGTTTCCTGCTCCCAGATCACCCAGTCCTGCTGACGGATCGCCTTGCTGTTCTTGGCAGCGTACAGCGCGGCATCGGCGTTGCGGATCAGCTGCTCCGGGGGGCTATCGTCAAGCGGATAGCGGGTGACCCCGATCGAGCCGTTGGCGTGGATCTCGACTCCGTGTTCCAGGGTGATGGGCCGACGGATGGTGGTGGACACGCGATCGAGGACCCGCGCCAGGCCCGCGTCGTCATCGATATCCTCCAGGATCAGCAGGAACTCGTCGCCACCCAGCCGGGCGGCCATGTCGGTGTCACGAATCGCCCCCTTGAGTCGGGCGGCGAGCGTCATCAGCATCTCGTCGCCGGCGGCGTGACCGAATCGATCGTTGATTGGCTTGAAATCGTCGAGATCCAGCAGGGCCACGGCCAGCATCTGCTCATGGCGTTCGGCTCGCGCCAGCGCCTTGGGCAATTCGGTGTCGACGGCGCGGCGATTGGCCAGATTGGTCAACGGGTCGTGATAGGCGAGATAGGTGTTGCGTTGCTGTTCCTCGTCGAGCCGATCGCGCAGGTCGAGCTGTTCCAGGCTGCGATTGACCAGTTCGCCCAGGTGCACCAGCACCTCGGTGACTTGCTGATCGAGGTCCGATTCGGCGGCGGCGATCACCACCAGAAAGGCCCAGAGTCGACCGCCTCGCGATAGCGGCACGAGCGCGGCAAGCGGTGGGGTGTCGAACCAGTTCAACTGCGCGAAGGGCGCGGCGATACGCTCGTCGATCACCATGCGCCGGCCGGCATCGACCAGTGCGTGGGCGCAGCGGATGCCGTCCTCAAGGGTGCGTTTTACCTCCCCGCTCGGCCGCTCGATGATCTCGCTGTCGCCACCGATGGCAATCGGGGTAATACCGTGGTCGGCCGGGGAGACCCAGGCGCCGAGGAACAGGCCGGTCTCCAGCAATTGCGTACAGACGACCTCCAGCATGCGCTGTTCGTCATCGGCCAGGATCAGGGTGTCGATCTGGGCGAGCAGCGACTGCATCAGTGCCTGGTCGCGTTCCAGCCGTTCGATCCGCTGACGCTGATGTTCCTTGAGCAGGGCGGCATCCGGCCGCGTGCTGGTAAAGGCATGGTCAATGCTCGTGCGTAGGCTCGACAGCATCGCCTCGTCGGGGAGGGGCTCGATGATTTCGATGGCCCAGTAGCCGGGCGTGCCGTCCTCCGGTCCGAGCGCCTGTAAAAAAAGACGTTCCTCGGTGGTTTCGATCGCACCGGCCGGATCGCTGCCCGTATCCGTTTCCGGCAGCAGGGCGCGATCGAAATCGCTGCTCGCCGCCAGCAGGCGGCCTTCCTCGCTCAGGAATACCGCGCTGCGCGATAGGGGGGGGTAACAGGCGGCAATCGTCTCGAGCAGGACGGCGATCGCCTCGTCACGAGGCAGCCGATCGACCAGCGAACGGGCCATGGCCTCCAGTCGCTCGGGTGTCATGGGAGGGTCCGTCGGCGGCGAGTGCTCGCCGCGCGTGGGCACATCGAATGCCACCCGGATCGTCTCGTCGACAACGAGATCGGCCGGGGCGAAGGTGCCATTCGAGGGCTGGGTTGGGGGTGGCTCATGGGGGATAGAGGATCAAGGCGTGACGGGTTGGGGTCAAGCTCGGTGGATTTCGCCCTTCGAGGGCCGTCAGTCTTCGTCATCGGTCGCAGCGGCAGCGGGCGTGCCCGGGAATGGCTCCGCTCCGTGGTGGCGGTCGCCGGTGTTCCTGCCGTACACTGCCCGCGTTTTATCGCTACCGGATTCCCATGTCGATCCGATGACCACCGGCTGCCATCCTGGCCGGCTTCCGGGTCGATCGGCCATCCGGGTGATGACGCGCTCGTCATGCCGCGCGTTGCAAACCGTCACGCGCTACCACGGGGTCCCCCACACCATGACAACCCATCTCGCCGCGCCACTTTCCATCGTCGTGCCGATGTTCAATGAACAGGAGAACGTCTCGCCGTTGGTCGAACGGGTCCACGAGGCGTTGGTCGATTATACCGGGGCCTGGGAGCTGTTGCTGGTCGACGACGGGTCGTCGGACGCCACGGTCGCCCGGGTCCGCGAGGCGCGCGAGGCCTTCGGTTCGCACGTCCGGCCAATACCGCTGACCCGCAACTTCGGCCAGACCGCCGCCATGCAGGCCGGTATCGATCTGGCGCGCGGCGAGGTGATCGTGACCATGGACGGCGATCTGCAGAACGACCCGATCGACATCCCGCGCATGGTCGACCGGTTGCTGCGCGAGGACCTCGACCTGGTGGCCGGCTGGCGGCGGGATCGCAAGGACAACCTCTGGGGGCGCAAGGTGCCCTCGTGGCTGGCCAACCGCCTGATCCGCCGGTTGACGGGTGTCAATCTGCATGACTACGGCTGCAGCCTGAAGGTCTTTCGTGCCGATGTAATCAAGGGCGTGCGCCTCTACGGCGAGATGCACCGGTTCATCCCGGCTTGGCTCGCCACGCAGACCGCTCCCAGCCGGATCGCCGAGGAGGCGGTCACGCATCATCCGCGCACCGCGGGCACCTCCAAGTACGGCTTGTCGCGCACCTTCCGGGTGATCATCGACCTGATCAGCGTCTACTTCTTCATGCGCTTTTCGGCCCGTCCGGCCCATTTTTTCGGGCTGCTGGGCTCGGGCTTCGGTCTGCTCGGCGGGCTGGGCATGTTCTACCTGCTGGTCGAAAAGATGCTGGGCCATGACATCGGCGACCGGCCCCTGTTGCTGGTCTCGATCCTGTTTATCCTCATCGGCGTGCAGATGCTGACCACCGGCGTGCTCTCCGAGATGCTTTCCCGGACCTACTACGAGTCGCGCGATGTACGCACCTACCACTTGCCGGCACGCTTTGATCTGGCCGGTGAAAACGATGCCTTTCACATGCCGCGGGCCGGATCGCGCAGCGATGCCGGCGGTGTGGCATCCGCCGAGGAGGACCAGGCATGACCGTCCAGCCCGCCTTTCGTCGTGATCCGGCCCCGGCCAGCCAGCTGGTGCTGGCCTTCGTGCTGACCGCGGCCGTGCTGCTGGTCGGTGTGTTTGCCTGGCCGGGGGCGCGCGAGTCCCTGTTCCATGTCTTCAACGCGTTGGGCGGCGTCGAGTCGACCTGGCCGTTCTGGGCCGGGGTCAATGCCCTGGCCGACACCTGGTTGACGCTGGGTTTGTTTTTGCCGTTCGTGCTCTGGCGGCCCCGATTGGCGATCCTGCTGCTGTTCACCGCGATCATTGCCACCGCCATCACGCATAGCCTCAAGCCGCTTCTCGATGTGCTCCGTCCCCCCGGTGTGTTGGAGGCGGACGCCTTCCACCTGATCGGTCACTCGGTCAGCTCCAAGGCCTTTCCCTCCGGGCATACGGTGACCGCGTTCACCTTCGCTGGGTTGTTGATCCTGGGGTTGCGACCGCGCTGGCCCTGGGTGGCGCTGCTGCTGGCGCTCGCCTCGCTGATGGGCATCTCGCGCATGGTAGCCGGTGTGCACTGGCCGACCGACGTGCTGGCCGGGGCGATCATCGGTCTGGGATCGGTGGCGGCGGCCGTCTGGCTGGTGGGTCGCTGGCCGGCGGCCCGTCATGCCCGCTGGCCGGTACCGGTGGCGGTGTTTGTCTGCGCGGTCTGTGCCCTGGGGGCACCGTGGGTCGACGTCGGTTATCCGCAGGGTGTCTGGGCCAACTGGATGGTCGCACTGATCGGTGTCCTCGCCCTGTTTGTCGGCACGCTGCGTTACTGGCCGGGCCGGATGAGCCGCTCACTGGATCGTCGATTGGGTGGATTGGGCTCGCGTGGGCGTTAATGGCCATCGCGGGGATCGTCAAAACCGGGTGTGCGAGGCTATAATTCCGTTATGTCACTGATCGCCTTCGGGGTTAACCACAAGACCGCACCGGTGGACGTGCGCGAGCGCATCGCGTTCGGTCCCGATCGCGTGCACAACGCCCTCAAGGAGTTGCTTGGTGATGGCGGGGCGCGCGAGGCGGCGATCGTCTCGACCTGCAACCGCACCGAGATCTACACCCACGCCGAATGCGTCACCGACGAACTGGTCGAGTGGCTGGCGACGTTTCACCAGATGTCGCCGGAGGCGTTGCGTCCTTACATCTATGCGCACACCGACGAGTCGGCGATCCGTCACCTGATGCGGGTGGCCTGCGGGCTCGACTCGATGGTGCTGGGCGAGCCGCAGATCCTCGGTCAGATCAAGGACGCCTTCACGCTGGCGCAGGACGCCAACGCGCTGGGCCCGATCCTCGGTCGCCTGTTCCAGAACACCTTCGCGGTGGCCAAGCAGGTGCGCACCGACACGCAGATTGGTGCCTCCCCCGTATCGGTCGCCTTTGCCGCGGTCAGCCTGGCCCGGCAGATCTTCGGTTCGCTCGAGGAGAAGACGGCGCTGCTGATCGGGGCCGGGGAAACCATCGAGCTGTGCGCGCGCCACCTGCAGTCGGCCGGGTTGACCCGGGTGATCGTCGCCAACCGCTCGATCGAGCGGGCCCATATGCTCGCCGAGCAGTACGATGGCAGTGCGATCGGGCTGGGCGACATCCCGGCCCACCTGCACCGGGCCGATATTGTTATCTCCTCGACCGCGAGCTCCCTGCCGGTACTCGGCAAGGGCGCGGTCGAGCAGGCGATCCGTGAGCGCAAGCGCCGCCCGATCTTCATGGTCGACATTGCCGTGCCGCGCGACATCGAGCCGCAGGTCGGCAATCTCCAGGACGTGTATCTCTACACGGTCGATGACCTCAAGACGGTCATCGATGAAGGCCAGCGCAGCCGGCGCGAGGCAGCCGAGCAGGCCGAGGAGATCATCGACGTCCAGGTCGAGCATTTCCTCCAATGGGTGCAGTTGCAGACCGGCGCGGAGTTGATCCGCAATTACCGCCGGCGCGCGGAGGATATGCGCGACGAGACGTTGGCCCGGGCGCGCTCGATGATCGAATCCGGCCGCGACCCGCAGGAGGCGCTCGATTACCTCGCGCGCACCCTGACCAACCGCCTGATTCACCAGCCGACCGTCGTCTTGCGTCAGGCTTGCGTCAGTGGTGATCTCGCCACGGTGCAGAGCGTCTCCCACGTGGTGGGTCTCGACGAGGACGCCGAAACGCTCGCCCAGCGCGCCTTGCCGGTTGGCCAGTGGGGCAATCGCAACCCGAACAACGATCGCGAGCGCTAGCTGATTGCCTTCGCCCGCCATCTTGCCGGGCAGGTGCTCTACCCCCTGATCGCTCCCCTCACTTTTCGCATCCGAATCCCTGTTTATGCATAACGCCCTGGTCGCCCGGCTCGACAGCCTGGTCGAACGTTTCGAGGAAATCACCGCTCTGCTCGCCGACCCCGACGTGATCGCCGATCAGGCGCGCTTCCAGCGCCTGTCGCGCGAATACGCGCGGCTTGAGGCGCTGGTGAAGAACGTCGAGACCTTCCGCCGCACCGAGCGTGAGCTCGAGGAGGCGCGCACCCTGGTCGAGGGCGATGACTCCGATATGGCCGAGATGGCCCGCGAGGAATTGGCCGATCTGGAGGCGCGGTACGCCGACCTGGACGCCGAGATCGAGCGCCAGTTGCTGCCCGAAGATCCGAACGACGAGGGCGACGTGTTTCTCGAGATTCGGGCCGGCGCGGGCGGCGACGAGGCGGCGATATTCGCCGGCGACCTGTTTCGCATGTACGGCCGGTTTGCCGAGATGCGTGGCTGGAAGGTCGAGGTGCTGTCGGCCTCGGAAGGGGAGCACGGCGGCTACCGTGAGCTGATTTCCCGGGTCAGCGGCGATGGCGTGTACGCCTGGCTCAAATTCGAGTCCGGTGCCCACCGCGTCCAGCGGGTGCCGGTGACCGAGACCCAGGGGCGCATCCACACCTCGGCGGCCACGGTGGCCGTGATGCCGGTCATCCCCGCGACCGACGCCCCGGAGATCAACGCCAACGACCTGCGCGTTGATACCTTCCGTGCCTCGGGGGCCGGCGGCCAGCACGTCAACAAGACCGATTCCGCGATCCGCATTACCCACCTGCCGAGCGGCACGGTGGTCGAGTGCCAGGAAGAGCGCTCGCAGCACAAGAACCGCGCCCGGGCCATGGACCTGCTCGCGGCGAAACTCGCCGACGAGGCCCGCCGCGAGCAGGCCGAGGCGACGGCGGCCAACCGCAAGGCGCTGGTCGGCAGTGGCGATCGCTCGGATCGCATCCGCACCTACAACTTCCCGCAGGGGCGCGTGACCGACCACCGCATCAACCTGACGGTCCATCAGCTCGACAAGATCCTCGCGGGCGAACTCGTCCAGGTGGTGGTGCCGCTGCGCCAGGCCGACCAGGCCGCGCAACTCGAGGCCCTCGCCCAGGACGGCGCGTGAACGCGGGCGTGAACCCGTCGTCCAGCGACGAGTGCATCGATGCCATGCTGCGCCGCTGCGGTGACAGTATCGCGTCTGGCCGGGGCTGTGATCGGGCCGAGGCGCTGTTCGAGGCCCGCCTGTTGGCGGGCTTTGTCACCGGTCTGGATACCACCGCGCTGATGCTGCAGGGCGACCGCCCGTCCGCACCGGGTGTCCGCGGCCAACTCGACGCACTCTGCGCCCGCCGCGCGGCGGGCGAGCCGGTCGCCTACCTGATCGGTGAGCGTGGCTTCTGGCGATACCGCTTTCGGGCCGCGCCCGGCGTGCTGATTCCCCGACCGGATACCGAGGTCCTGGTCGAGTGGGCCCTCGCACTGATCCCCAATGACAGGCCCGGTCGGGTGCTGGATCTGGGCACGGGCAGCGGGGCGATCGGGTTGTCGATCGCCGCCGAGCGGCCCGATGCCGAGGTGCATGCCGTCGACCGCAGCGCGGTGGCGATCCGGCTGGCGGCCCGCAATCGCGACTTTCTCGCCGAGCAGGGCGCCTGTGTGAGGCTCGGCCTGTGGCAGGGCGACTGGCTCGAAGCGGTTGCCCCGGCCTCGGTCGACCTGATCGTGAGCAATCCGCCGTACATCGCCGCCAACGATCCGCACCTGGCCCAGGGCGATCTGCGGTACGAGCCGGTCGAGGCCCTGGTGGCCGAGGAGGCGGGCCTCGCCGATTACCGACACATCATCGGTCAGGCTCGCTCGGTGTTGCGGCCGGGGGGATGGCTGCTGCTGGAGCACGGCTTCGAGCAGGCCGAGGCGGTCGCCGGGCTGCTCGAACAGGCGGGATTCGAGTCGATCGATTCTCGGCCGGACGTCGGCGGCCACCCCCGTGGCACCGCTGGGCAGCGGCCGGCTTGACCTCCGCCGTTGGGCGGAACGCCGTTCTTGGTTCGCCCTGCCAACTGCGCTAGTCTTGAAGCGTAACGGGCGAAAGGCAAGGCGCCGGCATGGAAGACAAACAACTGATCAAGATGCACGAAATCTGGTTTCGTGGCCCTCACCAGGAAGGGGAGCCGGCCCGAGCCGCGGAGTCGTTCGCCCGGTGGTTGCCGGGGGTGATCGCCGCCAAGCGCCGTGGGCCGTTGTGCCTGGAGGTCGAATATGACCTCTCTACCATCTGTCTGAAGGTGATTCGCCAGGCGGTGCAGACAGCGGGTTTTCATCTCGATGCCGCGTTGCTGGAAAAGCTCAAGTGCGCGTTGGTCGACTACACCGAGCAGAATCAGCGCGAGGCCCTGGGCCTGGACGGTTGCAACCTGCCACCGCAAAAATACCGGCCCACCGGCGAGGCGGTCCTTGCGCGTGATCGCCACGCCGAGGATCAAGGCGACCGATCCGACGATCCCTGGCGGCACTACCTGTAAGCGCGGCACTACCTGTAAGCCTTTCGTTAGCGATCGAGCCGAAGGCGAACCACACCCTTCGGCACAAATGCCCGGCCACAGGCCGGGCATTTGCGTTACCGGCATTTTCCAAAGACTAGGGCACCATGAAAGACGAACAACTGCTGCGCTACGGGCGCCACATCATGCTCGACGGACTGGATTACGACGGTCAGCAGCGCCTGCTGGATGCCCGCGTGCTGATCGTCGGGCTGGGCGGGCTCGGCTCCCCGGTCGCGTTGTATCTCGCCGCGAGCGGGGTGGGCGAACTGCACCTCGCTGACTTCGATCACGTCGACCTGTCCAATCTGCAACGCCAGGTCGTGCATGACCAGGCACGAGTGGGGCAGAGCAAGGTGGCCTCGGCCAGTGCACGCCTGCGCGAAATCAACCCGGAGGTCCGGTTACTGCCAATCGAGGCCCGCCTGGAGGGCGAGCGCCTGGACGCCGCGGTGGCCGGGGTGGACCTGGTGGTCGATTGCTCGGACAACTTCGAATTGCGCTTTGCCCTGAATGCCGCCTGTGCCGAGCGCCGCGTACCGTTGGTGTCCGGGGCGGCGATCCAGTGGGCGGGGCAGGTGACGGTGTTCGACCATCGCGATCCGGACGCGCCCTGTTATCGCTGTCTGTACCGCGAAGAGGGCGAGGACGAATTGCGCTGCGCCGAGACCGGCGTGCTCTCGCCGCTGGTGGGCATGATCGGCAGCCTGCAGGCCTCCGAGGCGATCAAGGTGCTCGCCGGAGCAGGGCGGCCGCTGGTCGGTCGGTTGGCACTGTTCGATCTGCGCGACGCCGAGTGGCGCACCGTGCGCTTTCGCCAGGACCCCGACTGTCCCGTCTGTGCCTCCCGCCGTGCGGCTCGCCGGGTCAACGACTAGCGAGCCTCGCCTGGGCGGCGCCCATCCAGTGGTCATGGGCCGCGGGCCCCATCACACCGTCACGTTCAGTTCGATTTGGCCCTCTCGCCGCTCGATATTGACCGCGATGCCCTTGCCGTGGCGGCGAACGATCAGGTCGAGTTCACCACCTTGGTGGCGAATACGTCGTATGCGCAGCCAGTTGACGTAATCGGGTAGACGCGGATGGTCGAGGGACACGCGGGCCGCGTCCGGATCAAAGCGCAACCCGAGTATCGATTCCAGAAGCATGAATACGGTGCCGCTGGCCCAGGCTTGGGGTGAGCAGGCCACCGGGTAGTGCGTGGGTGCCTGTCCCAATATGCGTTGGAATCCGCAGAACAATTCCGGCAGGCGATGCAGGTCGAAGTGAATGGCGGCGTTGAACAGCCCCTCGGTCAGCACCAGGGCCTCGTCCTTGTGGCCGTAGCGGGCCATGCCCGCTGCCGCCAGGGCCGTGTCGTGCGGCCAGACCGACCCGTTATGGTAGGACATCGGGTTGTAGCGGCACTCCTTCTCGAAGATGGTGCGCACGCCCCAGCCGTTGAATGCCGCCGGTGAAATCAGCCCGGCACTTACCCGGGCCGCCCGCTCCGGTGAAACGATGCCGGTATAGAGGAGATGGCCGGGGTTGGAACTGCGTACCGCGCAGGGCCGGTCATCGCCGTCGATCGCCAGGGCGTAGGTATCGATCTCCTCAAGCCAGAAGCGCTGCTCGAAATGCGCCTGCAGATCATCTGCCCTCCGGCGCCAGTCGCTCGCCTGGGAGTCGTGGTCGAGGAGGTCGGCCAGTTCGGCGCCCCGGCGCAGGGCATCGAAGGCGTACCCCTGTACCTCGCATACCGCAACCGGTGGGCGGGGCGGCTGTCCGTCGGCATGAAAGACGGCATCGTCGGAATCCTTCCAGCCCTGCTGGACCAGGCCGTTGCCGTCGTGACGCGCATAGACGAGAAAGCCGTGTTGTTCCAACTGTCCCGTGACCCATGCCAGTGCCCGCGTGATGTTGGGCCAGATCCGCGTAATGAATACGCGATCGCCGGTGCGACGGTAATAGCGGTACGCCAGCATCACGAACAGCGGCGTGGCGTCGACCGAACCGTAGTAGCGTCGGAAGGGGACCTCACCGAGCGCCGCCATCTCGCCATCGCGCATTTCGTGAATGATCTTGCCCGGTTCGGCCTCGTTCGCCGGATCCTCGCAGTCGGCCTGGGTTTCGGCCAGGAAACCCAGTACGCCGCGACCGATCTCCGGCTGCGCCCAGAGCGTCTGTAGCGCGGTGATGATCCCGTCGCGACCGAAGGGAGTCGAGAACCACGGCACCCCGGCATAGGGATAGGGGCCATGGGGGGTGCTTGTGGTCAACATCTGGAGATCGGCCACGGAGCGGTTGATCCAGTCGTTGAACTGCTCGTTGTCGGTGAGCACATCGGTGCGGGATTCCCGATCGGCGGCCACGTCCGCCTCGATCGCCTGCATGGTTTGAGCGTGACTCGGGAGATGGAATCCCGTCTCGCCCTTGTCGCAGGAAATCGTCGTCTCGATGTGGAAGCTCTCGCCTGGGCCGAGCTCGATATCAAAGCTCGCCGTGTCTGGCCCGATCGTGTCTGGCGCGGGCGAAAAGCCGATACGGGTGCGCCGGGTCACGTGGTCGAGCCCCAGGTAACCGAGTGTCACCGCGTTGGCCTCGACCTGTGCTGCCTGATTCTCACCGCGACGGGGTCGCGTATTGCCTCGGACTTCGAAGATATCGCAGAAGTCCGCGCCGAAGTGGTAGGTCAGCTCGAGGGCCCGCGTTTGCTGGTTGTAGTTTGTCAGGGACCGGAGCTCGGTGAGGACGCCATCGTGGATGCCCAGTTCCCGGCGCATGTGCAGGCTACCCTTTTGCAGCCAGCATGCGCCGTCGATGAACAGGTCAGGCGACGTCTGGTCGATCACCAATCGGCTGTTGTCGAGGTGGACCATGGAATTCAGCAATACTGGTTCTCGTCCCGCGAGTTGCAGGTTCCAGTTGGACAGATGCCGGGTGCCCCGGTAGTAGAACCCCTGGTCGCCGAAGCCGGCGTGGCCCATTTCCCCGTGGCGGCTGAAAACCACGAATCCATCCCCGGACTTCAGGACGCGGTTGCGGTCGTCGGCTCGGGCGGACATCGCCGGGATATACCAGCGGTTGTCGATCTGAATCGCGTCGTCCATCGGTCACCCCTTGATCGGTCGGTCCGAAAGAAACAGTGCGCTTACGCCGGGTGGGCAAGCTGCCGGTACAGCTCAAGATACCCATGCAGCATACGTTCTGCGGTGAAGTGCTGCTCAAAGTAGGCACGGCAGCCGGCGCGATCGATCTGGTCGAGCCGCCCGATGGCGCTGACGGCCTCGTCGACCGACGCGACCACGAAACCGCTGACGCCGTCGCTCATGACCTCGGGCACGGCCCCCTCGGGGTAGGCGATCACCGGGGTGCCGCAGGCCATGGCCTCGATCATCGCCAGCCCGAACGGCTCCGGCCAGTCGATCGGGAACACCAGGGCCAGTGCCCCGCCCAGGAATTCGTTCTTGCCGTGCTCGTCTACCTCGCCCACGTACTCGACCAGGGGGTGCGTCAGGTGGGGGCGGATGCGTGTATCGAAGTAGTCCTGGTCGAAGGCGTCGATCTTGGCGGCCATCTTCAGCGGAATGCCCGTACGAATCGCGATCTCGATGGCCGCCTCGGGCCCCTTCTCCGGCGATATCCGCCCGAGAAAGGCCAAGTAGCTTCCCGGCTCGCGACGGAACGTGTAGGAATCGGCGGGGATGCCGTTGTAGACGGTCCCCGCCCATCGGGCCACATCCCGCAGCGGCTCGCGTTGGCTGTCGGAGATGGAGACCACCTGGATGTCGCTGAACTCCTCGTAGAGGGGACGGAGATCCGGCAGATTCAGGCGCCCGTGGAGCGTGGTCAGCTGGGGGACCGACACCTGCCGCCAGAGCGGGTAATGCAAGAAGTCGGTATGGAAATGGATGATGTCGTAATCCGCCGCTTCTCGGGCCACCCGGGCAAGTTGCAGGACGTGCACGGCAAGGGGGTCACGGCATGTCGTCGAGAACCTCAGGGCTTCGGCTACCCCCGGACGCAGTCTCGCACTGGTTTGGGAATCTCCACTGGCGTAGAGGGTCACTTCGTGTCCTTCCCGGACCAACGCCTCGGTGAGGTAGTGCACGATACGTTCCGTTCCCCCGTAGGTCCGGGGCGGAACGCTTTCGTGCAACGGGGCCACCTGGGCGACTTTCACAGCACCAACTCCACAATCGACCAGATTTCGAAACGCCCCTCCGGTGGCAGACAGCGGCTATCCTCCGTCTCGTCGAACCGAATTCCCGGCCATGTCGGCCTTCGTGAACGAGGCGGCTTGCCCTTGAGTATAGTCAGGCAGGAAAACTATGCCGGGAAATACAGGGAGAAAGGCGGGAGATGCCCGCGGCAAGGCCTAGCCCCGGGGGTGTGTCCCTAGCCCCGGGGGTGTGTCGATTCCGCGAGGGTCTGTGCGATTTCACCCACCAACGCGGGGCCGCGATAGATCAGCCCCGTGTAGACCTGCACCAGGTTGGCCCCGGCACGGATCTTCTCCAGTGCCGCTTCACCCGAGTCGATACCGCCGACTCCGATGATGGGGAAGTCCTCCGGCAGGTGCTCGCGCAGGGCGGCGATTACCTCGGTCGAGCGCTCGCGCACGGGTCGGCCACTCAAGCCGCCGGCCTCGTCGGCCTGGGGCAGGCCCGAGACCAACGGGCGACCGACGGTGGTGTTGGTGGCGATCACCGCGTCGATCCCGTGTTCGACCAGGGCATCGACCAGCGCGGGGATTTCCTCGTCTTCGAGGTCCGGGGCGATCTTGATCGCCAGCGGCACGTGTCGACCACTGTCTTCACGCAGGCGCTCGCGCTCCTCGACGAGGCCGGCAAGCAGGGCGGTAAAGGCCTCACCGCCCTGCAGGTTGCGCAGGTTGGCGGTGTTGGGCGAGGAGATATTGATGGTGACGTAGTCGGCCGTGGCGTAGACGGCGGCAAGACCCGCGCGGTAATCGTCCAGTGCATGCTCGATTGGCGTATCGAAGTTCTTGCCCAGGTTGATCCCCAACGGCACCGAACGCGGCGCGGCCGCGATGTTCGCCAATGCCGACTCGATGCCGTCGTTGTTGAAGCCCATGCGGTTGATCAGGGCCTCGGCATCCGTCAACCGGAACAGGCGCGGCGCGGGATTGCCCGGCTGGGCGCGCGGGGTCAGCGTGCCGACCTCGATGAAACCGAAGCCCAGGCAGGACAGTCCGGCGATGTGCGCGGCGTTCTTGTCCAGCCCGGCCGCCAGGCCGATGCGGTTGGGAAACGCCAGGCCCATGACGGTGGTCGGATCGTCCGGTACACCGCGGCGTTGCATCCCGCACCAGGGCGTGCGGGCGGCCAGGTCGAGCAATCCGAGGGTGACGCGATGCGCGGTCTCGGGGTCGAGTCGGAACAATAACGGGCGAAGCGGGGTATAGAGGTCCATGGCACACGCAATTTGAGGGCGATTGGATGGCGAAACGCCATTGTAACGGCATTGGCTCCCGTCGCGGCGGGTGGCCCGCTCCTCGCAGTCGGCCCCCGGTTGATATACTCGCCCACCCGCGCTCCCCGGCCTTGCCGGGGCAAATCGCCCGCCACGAGATAGTTGCTCATGCTCGACTCCCGCCGCTTTCACCTGATCGTCCTCGCCGTGGCCGTGGCGATCGGCTACGTCTGGGGTATTGCCAGCCTGCCGCTGTTCGATCTCGATGAAGGCGCCTTCACCGGGGCGACCTGGGCGATGTTCGAGCGCGGCGACTTCCTGACGCCGTACCTGAACGAGGAGCCGCGTTTCGCCAAGCCGGTGCTGATCTACTGGCTGCAGGCGGTCTCCGTCGGCTTGTTCGGCTTCCACGAGTGGGCCTTCCGCCTGCCATCGGTCCTTGCCTCGGCGGCGTGGGTGGGCCTGATCTACGTCTTTGCCGATCGCTATCTGGGCGCGCGGTCGGCCTTCTTCGCCGGGTTGATCGCGGCCACCTCGTTGATGACCACCGTGGTCGGCAAGGCGGCGATTTCCGATGCCGTCTTGCTGCTCTTTCTCACCGCCGCGGTATTCGCCACCTTCAATCACTGGGTGACCGGCGAGCGTCGTTGGGTGCGTTGGGCCTACCTGGCAATGGGACTGGGCTTTCTCACCAAGGGCCCGGTTGCGGTAGTGATTCCGGTCCTGGCCAGTTTTGGTTTCTACCTGGTCACGGCACGCGGACGCGACTGGTGGCGGGCGGTACTCGACTGGCAGGGCATCGTCATCTTCCTGGCGGTGGCGCTGCCGTGGTACGTGGCCGTCTGGATTGAACACGGCCAGCATTTCATCGACGAGTTTTTCCTCAAGAACAACGTCAGCCGGTTCGACCAGCCGATGGAAGGCCATTCCGGTGGGCTCTGGTACTACCCGGCGGTCACCCTGATCGCCCTGTTGCCGTTCACCGGCGCGGTGCTGACCGCGCTGCGTTACCTGCCCAGTGACTGGCGGGCGGCGTACGGCAAACCCGCCTCGTTGCCGCTGGCGCTGCGGCGGTTCGGCTGGATCTGGTTCGGCCTGACGCTGCTGCTGTTCTCGTTTTCCGGCACCAAGCTGCCGCATTACCTCAATTACGGCCTGGTGGGGCTGATGCTGGTGATGGCCTCGCACCTGCCGCACATCCGTCATCGCTGGCTGCACCTGGTGCCACCGGCGCTGTTCCTGCTGTTGGTCCTACTGTTGCCGTGGCTGGTCGAGATCAATTTCGCCCAGATCAAGCCGTCCTACGTGCAGGACATGCTGGCCGAGCGCGATCGATTCTTCGGGATCTCGTGGTACCTGATCGTCGGCGGCACGTTGCTGCTGGTGATAGCCGCCGGTTTCGCGCGGCAGTGGTCGCTGCCCAAGGTGATGATCCCGGTGGCACTGTCCTGTTCGCTGGTGGTCAATGCGCTGGTGCTCAACGCCGTCGGCCAGATGCAGCAGGGGCCGGTGCGCGACGCGGGGGTGATGGCACGTGACCTGCCGGGTCCGCTGGTAATGCGGGACATCAACACACCGAGCTTCGGTGTATACGCCCAAAAGGTGGTCGAGCGGCGCGAGGTGCGGGAAGGTGACCTGTTATTGACCCGTGCCGAGCGCGCCGAGCGCACGCCGGGCGAGGTGTTGTACGCAAAGGGCGGCTATGTCCTGATGCGGGTCGGGGCCAGCGACTGACACAGAGCGTCCGCCCGACACGCAGGGCCCGCCGACCAATCGTTAATGCGCTACCATGAAGAAAGGTCGCCGTGGGGTGTCATGGGTGGCCATGGAAGCGCAATCAACGGATCGGTCAGACCCACGATGACAGGCCTGGCGTCCTTCGACGTGGCTTGTTGGTTAGAGAGGTGAAGGTATGCAGGATTTTCTCAAGAATCGACGCCGTTTCATGACCGCCCTGGCCGGTACCGGCGCCGCGTTCGGCCTGGGGCGTGCGCAGGCCGGGGCTAGTGGCGGGGACGAGGAATTGTTCTTCCCGGGTGACGAGCCGGCGCACAAGGTCATCTACCAGCTCAATCACGGTGACGTGGAGTACCAGACCCACGTGCTCAACTCGATGACCGCCATGATTGGCAAGTACGGCGGCAACGTGAAGATCGCCGTAGCCTGCTTTGCCAAGGGCATTCATCTCCTTGCCAAGGAGCCCATGAGCGAGGTCGACGAGGAGATCTACGCCCGCGTCGAGGGATTTGCCACGAACTACGACGTCGAGTGGATCGCCTGCGGTAACACCATGGATACCGTCGGCTACAGCGCGGACGACATACGGGAGTTCGCCCGCATCGAGCAGGTTGGTGCCGCGGCCCTGATGGAATACCAGGAAGACGGTTACGCCTACATCTCGTGGTGAATTCCTCGAGTGACGTGTGAATAACCAATCGAAACCCATTGATCCCATTAAGGATTGTCTGTGGATGAACTGATCATTCGCCAGCCGGACGACTGGCACCTGCACCTGCGCGACGGCGCCATGCTCGAGGCGGTCGCCAAGTTCTCGGCGCGCCAGTGCGCTCGGGCGATCATCATGCCGAACCTGGTGCCGCCGGTGACCAGCGTGGCCGAGGCCCGGGCCTACCGGGACCGCATCCTGGCCGCCGTGGGGCCGGACAGTGGTTTCGAGCCGTTGATGACGCTCTACCTCACCGACCGCACCACGGCCACCGAGATCGAGCAGGCCGCGGCCGATCCGCACATCCACGCCGTCAAGCTCTACCCGGCCGGGGCAACCACCAATTCCGAGAACGGGGTCACCGATCCGCTGGCGATCGAGTCGGTGCTCGCCGCGCTTGAGCGCACCGGTCTGCCGCTGTGCGTGCACGGCGAGGTGGTCGACCCGGCGGTGGACATCTTCGATCGCGAGGCGGTGTTCATCGAGCGGGTGCTCGCGCCGATGCTCGAGCGCTACCCGAATCTGCGCGTGGTGATGGAGCACATCACCACCGCCCAGGCGGTCGCCTTCGTGCGCTCCCAGGGCGAACGCCTCGGGGCGACCATCACCGCACACCACCTGATGTTCAATCGCAACGCGATGCTGGCCGGCGGGATTCGCCCGCACTACTACTGCCTGCCGATCCTCAAGCGCGAAAAGCATCGCGAGGCGCTGCTGGAGGCGGCGGTCGACCCGTCGGGCAAGTTCTTCATGGGTACCGACAGCGCCCCGCACCCCAAGGGCGCCAAGGAATCCGCCTGCGGTTGTGCGGGGGCCTTCACCGCGCCGGTGGCCGCCGAGCTTTACGCCCAGGTATTCGACCAGATCGGGGCACTCGATCGGCTCGAGGCCTTCACCAGCCTTAACGGGCCGCGCTTCTACGGGTTGCCGGCCAACGAACGCCGCCTGCGCCTGCAGCGAAAGGCCCAGACCGGTCCGGACCCGTTCGACTGTGGCGGGGACGTGGTGGTGCCGTTCTTGAGTGGCGAGACGATCGAGTGGACGGCCTCCTTGCTCGATGAGTGACGCCGACGAACGCCACCAGATGCCTTTGCAGCCACCACTCGACTGGGCGGGGGCGCCTGGATCGGCGCGCCCGCGTCTATCGGGGGCACCATTGTGGCAGGCGACGATCAAGCAGACGCCCGAGTCGTTCCGGGTCGACGAGGACCTGGGATTTGCGCCCAGCGGTGCCGGCAATCACTGGCTATTGCGACTGGAAAAGCGCGAGATGACCACCGGTGCACTGGTCGACTGGATGGCGAAGGTGACCGGCACGCGCGCCCGCGACATCGGCTTTTCCGGTCTCAAGGATCGACAGGCGGTCACCACGCAGTGGTTGAGCATTCCGCACGAGTCCTTCGACCCCGAGGCATTCGAACGGGCGTGCCAGGAAGAAGGCATCGGCCTGCTCGAGATCGATCGCCACGACCGCAAGCTGCGCCGCGGCACCCATCGCGCCAACCGCTTTCGCTTGCAGCTTGACCACATCGAACCCCTCAACGCCGCTGCGGCCCCCGATCTGGCCGGCTATCTCGCCCAACGCGCCCCGGGCCTGGCCTCGCGGGGCATGGCCAACTACTTCGGCGAACAGCGTTACGGTCGCCAGTTCAGCAACCTGCGCGGGTTGGCCGAGTGGGGGCAGGGTGTGCGGACGGGGCGCCCCAAGCGCCAGGCCCGCAACTGGCTGCTCTCCACCCTGCGCTCCTCGATTTTCGATCACGTGCTCGCCGAGCGAATGCTTGCCGGCACGATTGAGCGCGCCGAACCCGGTGACCTGATGCAGCTGGCCGGGTCGCGCAGTCGGTTTTTGGCCGAGCAAGACGAGCTCAATACCCTGCAGGAACGCCTTGAGATGGGTGACGTCACCCCGACCGGCCCCTTGTGGGGCGAGGAGGGCTCCCAGGCGGACGGCGCGGTCGCCGAGCGCGAGACGGCCCTGGCCGACCAGATGCTGGCGCGCTTCGGCGAGGACACCTGGCGGCGCTGGCTCACCGACTGGCGTGTCGCCGCCGACCGCCGACCGCTGGTCATCCGGGTGCCCGATCTCGACTATCGCATCGAGGGCAATCTGGTCGAACTGGCCTTTTCCCTGCCGCCGGGCAGTTACGCCACCGAACTGGTGGCCGAGTTGTTCGCGCCAAAGCCGCCGGCCTGAGGTCGTTGTTGTCGGCCGGCACGGTGGGACCGCACGGGCTACGCTCTCCTCATTCTTCATTTACGTTTGAGGGGGTGTTCCGATGCTGGAATCCATTGGTGTGTTGATGGGATCGATCGTCCTAGTTGCCTTGACCGCCGTGACGGGCGGTATCTTTCGCCCCGATGGCTGGTATCGAGCCCTGGCCAAGCCGTCATGGACGCCCCCGGACAAGGTGTTCCCGATCGCCTGGGCGGTGCTTTACCTAATGATGGCGGTCGCCGCCTGGTGGGTATTCATGGCCGAGGATTCGACCGCCCGAACCACCGGGCTGACCCTCTATGTGCTGCAACTGGTGTTCAACGCGGCCTGGTCGTGGTTGTTCTTCGGTCGGCGTCGGATCGTGGCGGGGCTGGTGGACATCCTGCTGCTGTGGATGGTGCTCAGTCTCACCATCGTGCTGTTCGCCCAGGTGAGCGCGATCGCCGCCGCGCTCCTGATTCCCTACTGGTTCTGGGTCGCCTTCGCCGCCATGCTCAATGCGCGGATCTGGAAGCTTAATCCGGTCGAGTCATCACCGCGTAACGGTTGACCGCCAGTCAGCTTTGCCGAGGCGGTCGGCCATTTGGCGCCGCCTGAGGCGAGGAATTGGGTAGAATCCGGCACTCAAGTCACAGATAGCCATCGTTGGCCATACGCGGCCACCGTCGGCCATAGCCGGGAGCGACCATGTCCGAGCACCACTTGCCGCCCGATTCGTCCGAGGCGCACGACGAGGAAGAGTTCGGCCCGAGCAAGTCCCAGGTCAAGCGCGAGGCGCATGCCGCCCAGGCGTTGGGCGTGGGCCTGGCCGAACTGGATGCCGATACCCTGGATCACCTGCCGATCAGTGACCGGCTGCGCGATGGCGTCGAGCAGCTCAAGGCGACGCGTTCACGGGGGGCGGCCAAACGACAGCGCCAGTACATTGGCCGCCTGATGCGCGAAGAGGACGTCGAGGCCATCGATGCCGCCCTCAAACGCCTTGACCCCCACTCGCCGGAAAACCAGCGTCTGCAGATGCAGGCCGAGGCCTGGCGGGATGCGCTGATCGAGGACCTCGAGGCGATCACGCGCTTTATCGACTCCTATGCGGCCGTGGACGTGCAACACCTGCGGCAACTCCAGCGCGGGGCGCGTACGGAAGCCGCGCGTGAGGAGTACGGCAAGGCCAGTCGCGCCTTGTTCCTCGAGGTGCGTTCGGTGATCGAGGCGGTCGGCGAGATCAACGAAGAAGGAACGAGCAACATATGAAGGTCACGATTTTCGGTACCGGCTACGTCGGCCTGGTCACGGGCGCCTGTCTTGCCGAGGTGGGTCACGAAGTGACCTGCGTGGACGTCGATCCCGACAAGATCGCGCGGCTCAACGACGGCGTGATCCCGATCTACGAGCCGGGTCTCGAACCGATCGTGCGCGAGAACCACGAGCAGGGTCGCCTGCACTTCACCACCGACGCGGCCCGGGGGGTCGCCTTTGGCGAGTTGCAGTTCATCGCCGTCGGCACGCCGCCCGACGAGGATGGTTCGGCGGATCTCCAGTACGTGCGGGCTGTGGCGGCGACCATCGCCGAGCACATGGACGCGGCCAAGATCGTCATCAACAAGTCGACCGTGCCGGTGGGCACCGGTGACCAGGTGCGCGACGTGCTCGCCGCGACGCTCGCCCAACGCGGCGTATCGCTCGACTTCGACGTGGTCTCCAACCCCGAATTCCTCAAGGAAGGGGCGGCGGTCAACGACTTCATGAAGCCCGATCGCATCATCGTCGGCACCAGTGACCCGCACAGCGAGGCGGTGATGCGCGAGCTCTACGCGCCGTTCAACCGTAACCACGACCGCGTGATCGTGATGGACCTGCGCTCGGCCGAGCTGACCAAGTATGCCGCCAACGCCATGCTGGCGACCAAGATCAGCTTCATGAACGAGCTGGCCAGCCTGGCCGAACGACTCGGGGCCGACATCGAGAACGTGCGCCTCGGGATCGGTTCGGACCCGCGTATCGGTTATCACTTCATCTATCCCGGCTGCGGGTACGGCGGCTCGTGTTTCCCCAAGGACGTGCAGGCACTCTCGCGGATTGCCCATTCGGTCGATCACGAGCCGCTGCTGCTGGATGCCGTCGAGGCGGTCAATCGCCGACAGAAGCATCGTCCGTTCGAGATGCTGGTTGCGCACTACGGCAGTGTCGAGGCGCTTGCCGGCAAGACCTTCGCCCTGTGGGGGCTCGCCTTCAAGCCCAATACCGACGACATGCGCGAGGCGCCGTCGCGCACCCTGATGGAGGCCCTGTGGGCCGCCGGCGCGCGCGTGCAGGCCTTCGATCCCGAAGCCATGGAAGAGACCCAGCGTATCTATGGCCACCGTGACGACCTGTCCCTGGTGGGCACGCGCGATGCCGCGCTCAAGGGCGCGGATGCGCTGGTGATCTGCACCGAGTGGAAGGCCTTCCGTGCGCCGGACTTCGACCTGATGCGCGACTCGCTCGCCGAACCGCTGATCGTCGATGGCCGCAATCTCTACGATCCCGAGCGACTGAAGGCCGCGGGCTGGCTCTATTACGGCATTGGTCGCGGCGAGACGGTGCGCTGCTGCCATGCAGGGTCGGGAAACGCGGCCTAGACTCCCTCTAGGTTCAAACGAAAGGGAGGCAGGCCATGAAACAACCAGTCTGGTTGATCGGCGCGACACTGCTGGCTGCCGCCGGCGTGGCGGGCGCGCAGGAAATGAAGGTCAAGGTCACCACGGATCTGGAATCGGTCACCGTGATGCACGAGGGCGAAGAGGTCGTGATCAAGCGCGACCAGGATCCCGATAGCCGCATCCACGAGGATTACGCCAAGACCAGCCGGGAGTGCCCGCCGTTCTGTGTCCAGCCCATGCAATTGCTGCCGGGGGTGCATACGATCGGTGAGATCGAACTGCTGGAAATGCTTGCCGATCGGGCGATGGGCGAGGATCAGTTCCTGCTGATCGATTCGCGTACCCCCGACTGGTTCAACAAGGGCACCATTCCCAGCGCGGTCAACATCGCGTGGACCAAGCTCTACGGGGGATCCTCCACCTACGATCCGTTCGTCGTTGAGACACTGCTGCTCGACGAATTCGGCGTAAAAAAGGAGGACGGTCTGTTCGATTTTCGCCAGGCCAAGAAGCTGGTGCTGTTCTGCAATGGCCCCTGGTGCGGTCAATCACCGACCAACATCAAGGCGCTGGTAAGCATGGGTTATCCGGCCGACAAGATCTACTGGTACCGCGGCGGCATGCAGATGTGGCACACACTGGGTCTGACCACGGTCGATCCTTCCTGACCCCGCTTTCGCCATCAATGATTGACGAGTGACGACCGGCCTTGTGCCGGTCGTTTTTGTTTCCAGAGCCCATAGCGAAAATTCGGCGCATAGCATGATAAAACCTGCATTGTGTGTGGTCTTTTGCTCCGATTTTGGATAGCTTAGGCCTGACGGTCATGACAAGTGACGACGCCGAGAAATGCGGCGTGCTTGACGATGGATAAAGGCGACCCCGGGTCACCCCCCGGGTCACCCTCAACGGAATGGCAAGTACACGACGCGCATGCAACGACGCCGCTTTCTGATGTTCGCCCCGCTGGCTGGTGCCACGCTCCTGGGCGGGTGTGTCGCCCGCGAACAGACCATCCGCGTTGCCTACCACCCCTGGATCGGCTACGAGACGCTGATGCTCGCCTCGCAGTTCGACTGGCTGCCGCCGACGGTCTCGCTGTCCCGGCTGGGCTCGGCCAGCCTCTCGCTGGATGCCTTGCAGCGCGGCGAGGTGGATGCTGTCGCCCAGACCCTGGACGAGGTGATCCGGGCGCGCCGCGGGGGTCTGGATCTGGTCGTGGTGATGGTGTTCAACGTTTCCTCGGGTGGCGACGCGCTGCTGGTGGATGAGGGCATCGACTCGCTCGATGACTTGGCCGGCAAACGCATCGGTGTCGAACGTACCGGGGTCGGCGAGCTGCTGCTCGAGCGCGTGCTCGACCGGGCCGGCCTGGGCTGGGACGACGTCACTATCGTCGACCGTTCCGCCAATCAGCACCTGAGCGCCTGGCAGGATGGTGAGGTGGACGTGGTGGTGACCTACGAGCCGATCGCTTCGCGGTTGCGAGCCGCGGGTGCCAAACGGTTGATCGACAGCCGCGACTTCCCCGACCTGATCTTCGACGTGCTCGCCGTCCGCCGCGATCGGCTCGATGGCGTCAACCGCGTGCTCACCGACGTCATCCGTGCTCATTTCCGGGGGCTCCATCACCTGCGTACGAACCGACAGGATTCCCTATACCGCATAGCGGATGCCCAGCAGATCGACGAACAAGCGGTGACCCGGTCGATCGCCGGTGTCCTGTTGCCGCGACTCGAGGCCAATCGCGGCTATCTGACGCCCGACTCGCGGTTATTCGATGCCATCCGAGCCCTCTACCCACGACTATCCAACGGCGGAGAGCCTCCCTCGATCGCGGCCATCGAGGACTGGGTCTCGGCCGACTACCTGCCACGGGAGGAGCGCCTGTGAGGCGGCGCATCCCACTGGTCTCGTCACTGATTGCGCTGCTTCTCTGGACTGGCGGGGCCCCGGCGGTGACTCACGACGACGAGGTGCTGGTGGGCGTATTCGGCATGCGCCCCGCCGCGATCATGGAGCAGCGTTTCCAGCCCCTGGTCGACTACCTCAACGACTCGGTCGAGGGCGTGACCTTTCGTCTCCAGATACTGCCGTCCGATCAACTCGATGATGCCATTCGCCGCAAGCATGTCGACCTGCTGCTGACGAACCCGACGCATTACGTCATGGTGCGCTCGGAGAATACCCTTTCGGGCGTGCTGGCCACGTTGGTGGCCCGTCACGAGGGTGCCACCACGCGCAGCCTCGGCGGCGTGATCATCACCCGCAAGGCTGAGACCCGCATCCAGACCTTGCAGGATCTTGCCGGCAAGACCATCGCCGCGCCGGGCACCACGTTTCTGGGCGGTTACCGGGCGCCGCTCTACGAGGCCTTCGACGCCGGGGTCGATCTCCGGGAGGAGGCGACGTTCAAGTTCGTGGGCACGCATGACGCGGTGATCGAGGCGGTGCTGACCGGCAAGGTTGACGTTGGCTTCATTCGCACCGGCGTGCTCGAGACCCTGCAGAGTCTCGGTGCGCGGCATATCGAGGCCCTGCGCCTGGTTAACCCGCAGTCGGTGGGGAGCTACCCGTTCATGGTCTCCACGCGCCTGTACCCGGAGTGGCCGATGGTGACCATGCAGCACATGGGCGCCGATCTGGAACGCCGCATCGGCGCGGCATTGTTCTCGCTCGACACCAGCGACCCGGCCGCGATGCTCTCGGAGGTCGCCGGTTTCGGCCCGCCGGGTGATTATGCGCCGGTCGAGGAGTTGAGCCGTCGTCTCGGTTTGCCACCCTTCGATGCGCCCCCCGAAATCACCATGCTCGACATCTGGGAGCAGTATCGGGCGGCCGCGATCGTGGCGGGGGTCTCCGTGTTGCTTATTGCCCTGCTGTCGCTGGCGCTGCTGTTTCGTCACCTGGCCGTGCGCCGCAGCGAGGAGCGTTTTCGACATTTCTTCGAAGACAACGCCTCGGTATTGCTGCTGATCGATTTCAATACGCACAAAATCCTCGATGCCAACCAGGCCGCGGCGGGTTTCTACGGCTGGTCGCGTGAGGAATTGATCGATCAACCGGTCGACCGGATCTGGGCACATCGTTGCGAGCAGTCCGACGAGTTCTGCGGCAGTGGGGTGGTGGGCGGTCATTGCCATATGCACACCCACCGCTTGCGTTCGGGCGAGGCGCGACGCGTCGAGGTGCACGTCACGCCGATGGACGATCATCGCCAGGCCGGGCGGATGTTCGTGATCGTCCATGACATTACCGAGCGGGACCAAGCCGAAAAGGCGCTGCAACGCCAACGCGAGCGGTTGCGCAACGTGATCGAGGGCACCAACGTCGGTACCTGGGAGTGGAACATCCAGTCCGGCGAGACCGTCTTCAACGGGCGATGGGCGGAGATCCTCGGTTACGAGTTGTCGGAACTCGAACCCACCACGATCGAGACATGGAAGCGTTTTGCGCATCCGAAGGACCTGGCTCAGGCGGAGAAAGCGCTCCGGGCTTGCTTCAATCGAGAGCGAGACTATTTAGAGGTCGAGGTGCGCATGCGGCATCGTGATGGGCACTGGATCTGGGTGCTCGATCGCGGCCGAATCCTGGAGTGGGACGCGGAGGGGGAGCCCCTGCGCATGTGGGGCACGCACCAGGACATATCGGCCCGCAAGCAGATGGAACAGGACCTTCAGCTTGCCGCCTCGGTGTTCGTGCATGCCCGCGAGGCAATCCTGATCACCGATCTCGACGCGCGCATCATCGACGTGAATGCCGCCTTCACCGAGATGACCGGCTGGCGGCGCGACGAGGTGATCGGGCATACGCCCAAATTCCTGCATTCGGGCATCCAGGACGGCGAGTTCTATCGCCAGATGCGAGAGCGGCTGCGCTCGGCCGGCTACTGGAGCGGCGAGTTGTGGAATCGGCACAAGAACGGCGAGCTGTTCGCCGAGCGCCTGACCATCAGCCTGGTTCACGATGCCGAGGGCCAGCCCGGCAACTACATTGCGCTGGCCTCGGACATTACCGACGTCAAGAATTACCAGAAAGAACTCGAGCACCGCGCGAACCACGACGCATTGACGGGGCTGCCCAACCGCGTATTGATGGCCGACCGATTGCGCCAGGCAATGGCGGCGGTACGTCGCAACCACGGCACGGTGGTGCTGGCCTTTCTCGATCTCGATGGCTTCAAGGCGGTCAACGACCAACACGGCCATGACATGGGTGACAAGCTGCTGGCCGACGTGGCAACGGACTTGGGTGCCCAGCTACGCGAAACCGACACCCTGGCGCGCATCAGTGGTGACGAGTTCGTAATCATCCTGGGCGGATTGGAACAGGAATCGGACGCCGAACCGATCATTGCCCGAGTCGTCCAGGCCGCCGCTCGTGAACGACATATCGATGGGGCAACGTTGCAGGTCACGGCGAGCATCGGCTACACCTTCTGCCCGCAGGACGCCGAGGTCGACGATGAGACGCTGCTCAAGCAGGCGGACAGCGCCATGTACGAGGCCAAGGCGAGTGGTCGTAACCGCGCCTGGCGCTACCAGTAAGCCACTGGGCGCATGCCCGGCTCGGCGTCCTCGGGCGTGGGCTCAACAGACCTGACTCAGGGCCCTCGCTGGTCGCCGTGCGGGCGGTAAAACGGCCACTCACGAGTGGGCAGACCGCAAGAAGACAACGACTCTCCTTTAGAAAAGGGCATGAATTAGTAGCAAGGATCGCTATCTCATGAGAACTTTTACCGCCCAGTACACGGTTCGCTCGCTAAAGACAATCGATCATCCTCGGCAAGTACTCGACCAAGAACTGCCCGAAAGGTGTAAGTTGGGTGTTGCCGAGGCCCTTGATCAGCCGCAGGGTATTGCGGTCGTGCATACGCCCCAACATCACGGGGTTGGAGGGTGGTCGGGTTACCAGCGAGGCGGCGCGGGGCATGCTGGCTCCGCTCGCTTGCAAGGAGGCGAGGCATGTCCGAGATCAGACGCCTGATTCAATGGGGGATAGTGCTGACGACGCTGACCCTGATCGCGATCGTGTTCGGCGCTTTTATGCTCTACCAGCAGGCATTCGAGGCCGAGCGCAAGGCACTTAGGGACACCCTTGTTACCCAAGCGGCTCTGATCGAGGCGGTCGCCGCCTTCGATCGGACGACGAGCCCGGAGTGGCGAGGCGATAATCCCGATGCCGTCGCCCGCGGTGCCCAAGCTGCCACCCTCAGCCAGATCAAGGTGGCCTTCGCTTCGTCCCCCGGACTGGGAGAGACCGGCGATGTGGTGATGGGGCGGAAGAAGGATGGCGATGTCGTCATCTTTCTCCATCAGCGTGCCGAGATGCATGACCACCAGTCCATGCCGGTCGAAGACCTGCCGGAAAGCGGTATCCCCGCATTCGCGCAATGGGAGCACGCTCAGGACATCTACTCTCACGACATCAACGAAACCGACATCAACGAAACCGACATCGCCGGTGAGCCGATGCGCCGGGCACTCGCCGGGCGGTCCGGGACGGTCATTGCCAAGGATTATCTCAACAAGACCGTGCTGGCCGCCTACCAGCCGCTGGAGAGCCTCGGCTGGGGGCTGGTGGCCAAGAAGGACCTCGCCGAGATTCGCGCCCCCTTCATTCGCAGTGCTGCCATCGCCGCCCTGGTCGGCGGGGTGCTGATCCTGATCGGCGGGCTGCTGTTCCGGCGGGCCACCGATCCGCTGATCAATCGGCTGCGCCGCAGCGAGGCACGCTATGCGCAGCTCCTCGAACAGTCCATCGAGGCGGTTGTCGTGCTCGATGCCGACGATCACATCCAGATCGTCAACGCCAAGGCTGCCGAGATCTTCGGTGTCTCCGCCGAGGTGGTGATCGGGCAGAGCGTCCATGATTTTATTCCCCCGGATCTGGGGCGCTTCATCGCGCAGGTGAAAGCGGACAGGGAAGCGGGCGAGACCGGACGCTACGAGCACACCCTGCGCCGGGACGACGAGGAGGTGCGATTGCGGATTTCCGCCTCGCCGCTGATCGGGCCGCGGGGCGAATACGAGGGCCGGATGGCCCTGTTGACCGACATCACCCCCGAGTACCGGGAACGTCAGGCCCATGACCGGGAACGCCGGTTGCTGCGAACGGTGCTCGACACCCTGCCGGTCGGGGTCTGGGTGCTGGACAGGCAGGGCCGGTTTACCCTTCACAACCCGGCGAGCAATCGGATCTGGGGTGTCGAGGACTGGTCGCAGCTGGATATCAACAAGCGGCTCCAAAGCTTTCGAGGCTGGCATCTGGAAAGCGGACGTCCCCTGGCCGGCGAGGATTGGGGCGCGGTGCGCGCCCTGCGGGGTGAGGAGGTCGAGCCCCAGGAGATCGAGATCGCCGCGTTGGACGGCCAGCGCCGGGTCATCCTGCAATCGGCTGCGCCGATCCGGCACAAGGGCGGTCCCGTGAAGGGGGCGGTGGTGGTCGCCCAGGACATCACCGAGCAGAAGGCCATGCAACGCTTGCTGGAACGAAACGAGGCATTGCTCTCGCTGATCCTCGAGAATCTGCCGGCCGGCGTGTCCTATGCCGACGAGCAGGGGGAAATCGTTCTCAGCAACCCGGCGGATAGCCGCATCTGGGGCGCGTCGCGGTTGGGCCAGAAGGCCCGCGAATATTACCAGTGGGCTCGCTGGGCCGACTCCGGGAAGCCGGTGATGGAGAACGAATGGCCGGTAACTCATGCCCGAGGGGCTCCGTCCGATCCCTCCATCGACCAGGTCTTCGAGATCGAGAACGTGGCAGGCGAGGCACACACCCTCAATATCTCGGCGGTCCCGATCGTCCATGAAGGGCAATGCTGGGGCGCCGTGGAACTGACCCAGGACATTACCGCCGAGAGGGCCGTGCAAGCACGTATGCGCCGGCTCTCGGAGGCTGTCGAGGCGGCAGGCGAAGCCGTTCTGGTGCTGGATGCGGGCGGCCGGATAGAGTATGCCAACCCCGCGTTTGTCGAGATCACCGGCTATTCGGTCGAAGCGGCGCTCGGTGAATCACTTGAAGATCTACTCGACGCCGGACGGCAGTCCGGTGAGTTCTACCTGGATCTCTGGAAGCAGTTGCGCCGGGGGGAAAGGGTCCGCACCGTGAAGGTCAATCGCCGACGCGACGGCAAAATGTTCTACTGGGACAAGACGCTGAGTCCCCTGATGGACGCGTCCGGTGAGTTGTTGAACGTGGTGGTCACCGCACGCGACATCACCGTGCAACGCGATGCCGAGGAGGCACTCTTCCGGGCCACCCGGGAAGATCCGCTCACCGGGCTGGCCAATGACCTGGGCTTTCGCAAGGGCTTGGCCGATCGTCTCGAGCGAATCGACTGGGGGCACAGAACCGTGGCGCTTGCCCTGGTCGATTTGCGGGGGTTTTCGCATCTCAACGAGGCCCTGGGCCGGGAGCAGGGGGACGTGATACTCAGGGCGCTGGCGGACCGTCTTCCGGGCGTGGTGCGCGAGGGGGACCTGGTCGCCCGTCTGGGCGGAGATACCTTCGCCGTCCTGTTTGCGGATATGGCGGGGGAATCGGACCTGCCGTGGGTCATCGAAAAACTGGAAAGCGCAACCGAGGCGCCTTATACGCTCGAAACGGGCGAATCCATCGTCGTCCAGCATTACATCGGTGTCGCCCGGGCCCCGTCGGACGCCCACGGCGCCGATCACCTCCTGTCCTGTGCCCATGCGGCGCTGGATGCCGCCAAGCGCGATCCGGTGAGCAACCTGCGTTACTACGCCCCGGATTACGGCGATCGAGCCATGCGCCAGATCTCGCTCGAGGGGGCCTTGCGCAAGGCACTGGCGCAGGATGCCTTTGAGCTTTATTTCCAGCCGCAGATCGAATTGGCGACCGGGCGTCTGCGGAGCATGGAGGCCCTGTTGCGCTGGGACGACCCGGAGCTCGGACGCATCTCACCGGAGGAATTCATTCCCCTGGCCGAGCAAGTGGGGCTCATCCGTGCCATCGACAACTGGGTGCTTGAGCACGCGCTGGGCATGCAGGCGGAGTGGCGTCGCCTTCATCAAGGCCAAGGCTCGACCTGGATGCTGGCGATCAACCTCTCCGGGGCGCGCATGGCAGATCCGGCGCTGCCGGAGCAGTTGGCGGCGCTGCTGGAGCGGACCGGGAGCGCGCCGTCCGATCTGGAGATCGAGGTTACGGAGACGGCGGCCATGCAGGATTCGGAGCTCGAGCGGCGGAATCTCGCCGCGCTCCGGGGAATGGGGGTAAACCTGGCGATCGACGACTTCGGCACCGGTTATTCCTCGATGTCGCAACTCGCCCGGTTGCCGGTGGACGTGCTCAAGATCGATCGGTCGTTCGTCGCTGACCTGGGGATCAAGATCGATCAATCGTTCGTCGCTGCCCTGGGGCGTGACGAGACGGCGATCAACGTGGTGAGAACCATCATCTCGCTGGCCCACTCCATGAATCTCCTGGTCATCGCCGAGGGCATCGAGACGCGTGAACAGCTGGCGTTTCTTACCCAGGAGGGATGCGAGTTCGGCCAGGGGTTCCTGCTGGCCCGGCCCATGCCCGCAAGCGAGATGTTGAAAAACCTGGGGCGCGAGAATTGGTTGCCCGCCAACGAGGATCGTTGAGCGGCCGGGCAACCAGGCGTATCGGGGTTTGGCTTGGTCGAGTGCGAGCGTGGCAAGGGGGTATGGTTCGAGCAGGCGGAGACCGCCGTGAGCCGGGCAGACGAGGTCGGGGCGGAACCGGGCGAGTGGGTGGGGGCGCGGATCGAACTGTGCGCCCTGTGTGGGGGCTGAGGTCGCCAACCGGAAAAGCGGCCCGCGGGCCGCTTTTTAGTGTCGATCCGCCATGGATGCGACTGGCCGTATCACTCGGCCTTCGGTTGGGTGGGTTCCTCGGCTTGGGGCGGCTCGATGCGTTGGCCGACGACCGCACTGCGGGGCGCTTCGGGTTCGAGCACCATGTCGGGGGCCGTCGGGTGGACCTCCTCGGCCGCGGCCCGTTCGGCCTCGCGTTCGGAGTCGCGCATCAGCATGGCCTCGATCCGTTGGCGAATCAGCCGCTCCTTCTCCTCGTGTTGCCAGAACTCCTGGTTCAGATCGCGGTGCAGGGCGAAGGCCATCAATATCATCAGGAGCATGAACGGGAAGGCGGCGACGATCGAGACCGTCCGCAGACCCTCCAGCCCGCCGCTCAACAGCAGCACCACCGCCATCGAGAGTTGCAGCATCCCCCAGAGCACGCGCACGAAGCGCGTCGGGTTGAGAATGCCCTTGGAGGTAAACATGCCCAGCACGAAGGTCGCCGAATCCGCCGAGGTGATCACGAACACGCTGACCAGCGTGATGGCCAGCAGCCCCGCGTAAGTGCCCCAGGGCAGTTGCTCGAGCGTGGTGTAAAGCCCGGCGGGCACCTCGCGGGCGACCGCATCGGCAATGCCGGCGGCTTCATAGAGCTCCATGTAAATCGCGCTGCCGCCGAAGGCGGCAAACCACAGCATGCTCAGGCCCACCGGCACGACCATCACGCCCAGCACGAACTCGCGGATGGTTCGCCCGCGCGAGATCCGCGCAATGAACGAGCCGACGAACGGCGCCCACGAGAGCCCCCAGGCCCAGTAGAACATCGTCCATTGCTCCACCCAGTGCTCGCTGGAGTAGGGGGTGGTTACCAGACTCATCTGCACGATATTGCCCAGGTACTCGCCCATCGTCTGGGTGAACTCCTGGAAGATGAACGCCGTCGGCCCGAACAGGATCACATAGGCGAACAGGCCGATCGCCAGGAGCATGTTCAGGTTCGAGAGATAGCGGATGCCGTATTTGAGCGGCGTCATCGCCGAGAGCGTGAACAGCACGCCCAGCCCGGCGATGATCATCATCTGCGTGTTGGTGCCGTACTCCACGCCCTCGAAGCGCGCGATGCCGCTGTTGATTTGCAGGGCACCCAGGCCGAGCGTGGTGGCTACGCCGAAGATGGTCGAGACCACCGCGAGGGTATCGATCCCCACGCCCCAGCCGCCGTCGACGCGGCTGCCCAGGATGGGGCGGAAGGTTTCGCTGATCAGGCCGCGCGCATTGTGGCGAAAGCGGATATAGGCAATCGCCAGCCCCACCAGTGCGAAGTTCGCCCACTGGTGCAACCCCCAGTGGAAGAAGGCGTAGCGCATGCCCGTCTGAGCCGCTTCCACCGAACGTGGCTCGGCGATCCCCAGCGGTGGCTCGTTGAAGTGCATCATCGGCTCGGCCACGCCCCAGAAGACCAGGCCCACGCCCATGCCGCCGGAGAAGATCATGGCAAGCCAGCTCTTGTAGCTGAACTCCGGTGGCTCGTCGTCTGGCCCCAGCCGGACGTTACCGAACTTCGAGAACCCCAGGAACAGGATGAAGATCACGAACCCGCTGGTCGCCAGCAGGTACATCCAGCCCATTCGGTTGGCGGTGTAATCCAGTACCTGGTTTGCGATTCGCTCGACGTCGGTCGGGTAAAGGGCGGCGACCGTGACGAACGCGGCGATGATCACCACCGAGAAATAGAAGACCGCGCCGACGTCGCCCAGCAGGCGACCGTAGAGAAGCTGGAGTTTGTTCATGAAGTCGGTCCGTGACGGCTGATGGATTCGTGGAGACTGCTCGTCACCTTAGCGGATTTTGGCGGTTGGAGCAGAGCGGCCTCGCCAATCGACACAACGAACTGCCGCGATTAAATCGTATGACCGCAGCACTTGAAAGCCAATCGTAGGAGTGCTTTTAAGGGGCGAAACCCAGTGCCGCTGCTCACGCTCACCAGACAGATTGAGGGAGCTTGCCCCCCAAGGCGGATCGCGCCGTCGGCGCGAGTCCCGCTTTGGCCGGTTGATAGGCCGGGGCGGGGGACCTTGGCGTGCCAGATTCGGAGGGTCTGGTGGTGAGATAGCTCGTTGGTTGGTTGGAACTGCCACACGCCAACCTGAGCCCGCGGGCCTAGGCCGCGCAGGAGTGATCGTACAAATGCGAGGGGCGCCGGCAGTTCACTCCACCCGCGCCCCTAAATGGAGCTACATCGGCATCGTCATAAGCGCCGTCCTTGAAGGAGACGGATCACGATCACGATGACCGCGATGACCAGAAGGATGTGGACGAATCCCCCCATGGTGTAGGAGGTGACAAGGCCCAGCAGCCAGAGGATGACCAGAATAACTGCAATGGTATAGAGCATGGTGTTTCTCCCGTCCTTTAGGAATGTCCCAGTAGCAGACCCAGCGGTCTACCGCCATCAAAAGTGTAGATCGCTCACTCCAATTTGCCCGTTTATCTGGCAGGTGGTTCAAACTGGGACGGGTTGTGATCGTTCTTGACGCTCATTGCCACGGTTTGCACGACGACGGTAACGTCCGATCGCACCTGCACTCCCTTAAAAACTTGCCTCGCATGCGAAACGCGCCAACGGCGCGCTTCCTACAAATATTGCCATCAGGCAATCGCGCCCGAAGGCGCTCCTATCGTTCCTTCCAAACCGCAGGCGTGCCTTCAGGCGTGAAAGCCCATTGGCAACGAATCATCAGCTGGCCAATTTTTCATCGCCCCGGCCGGGAGAGAAGCCCGTAGGCCCGAGGCGGGTGTCGTTCTTTTTTGCACGGCCGGCTTGGTCAGGCAAGAGGGGTGTCTCGTGGGCCCGGTAACGTTCAACGGATGAGATCACCGCTGTCGGATACGTGCGAAATCCCAGGCTCGCTATAAACAGGCTCGCTATAAATCGTTCTGACGCCTTTCCCCGATCAGGCATTCAACTCGTCGGTCGAGCTGAAAAGCCCGACAACCAAGAGGCTGGTGGTGCGTCGATATCGGGCTTGATTTCATCGATCCCACGCTACGCGCTGCAAATCCCTGTGGGAGCTGGTCTGCAAGCGAGTCGCGGTGTCGGCACGTGCGCCGATCTCGGCTTAGCGAACAAGCGGAGCAGGGCGGCTTTTCCTCCAACCGGTATGGGTTTCGGACGGCTGGAATGGCTGGCAACGACGCGTCGATCATGTTGCCAACGCTCGAGGCACTTGCTATTGCTTGCCCAATGGAAGGCACAAAAGGCAAGGACACCCCGCCGCCTTGACCCTAGATACCCTGGTCAAGCCAAAGTCTCTCTCAACGGTCTCGTGGTTGACCAGGCGAAATTCCACGCCGAAAGACAATAAAACACTTAGGAGTGGTGCTTTATCAGCGGGAGGGCGATCGGACTCGCTTTTTTAATAATGGCTTTAATGGCTTTTTGCATAATAGAAAAAATGCACTCCTTTCTTGAAAGCGCGTAGCCGATCGTGCAAAGAATACAATATATGCTACACTCGATAGAAAATTAATATTTAATTGGAGTTAAGATTATTATCTGCATTCGGAAAAGCGACAGGAGTTCGCGCCACAAATGAAGGCCTTTACGAATCCGGTTGGTCCCGGCACCTTGTGGTTTCACAATCTGTCCACCGCAGACGGCACCCCCGTGGCCTACGATCCGCAGGCGCGGGCCTTTTTGCCGATGCCGCCATTCTGTGCAAATCGCGACATTATTGGTTGCAACTGGATTGCGCCCGAGGAAGGAGCCTTCTGCCGATCCTGCGCGATGACCGCGCTGGCACCGGATCCAGACATTCCCAACGCGATCCCCAACTGGGCAGAAACGGAGGCCGCCAAACGTTGGGTGCTTGATAATCTGGGCCGTTGGCACTGGTTCAGACCGGAAGATCCCGGCACAAGGCCCACGTTCCACATGCTCGCGGACGGCCATCAGTTGGCTGCCATGGGGCATGGCGGTGGCATTGTCACGATCAGCGTCTCCGAGGCCGACCCCGTGGTGCGGGAAACCCGTAGAGAGGCCCTGAGCGAACCTTACCGCACCATGATCGGGCACATGCGCCATGAGATTGCGCATATGCTCTGGTGGCGGCTCAGCTTGCGTGAGGATTTTTTGCTTGCCTTTCGTGAAATGTTCGGAGATGAGCGAGCCGACTACACGGCGGCTCTCAGGCAGCATTACGAGCAGGGTCCCTCCCAGGACTGGGAGCTGTTTCACCTGACGTCATACGCCTCGTCGCACCCCCACGAAGACTGGGCCGAAACAGCGGCGCATCTACTGCACTTGGTGGATATCACCGATAGCTTCGTGGCAGCGGGCATGACCTCGCCGGAAATGCCTAGGTACAACTGGGACCCCTACTCGGAGCCAGATACCCATGCGTTGATTCATGTCGCTGCCACACTCGCAACGCGCATCAACCACGTGAACCGCTCCATGGGACTGCCGGACCTCTATCCCTTCGTCCTTTCGGAGGCGACCCGTCGCAAGCTTGCCTTCGTACACGGGTGGTTGCGCCGAGGGGCCCAAGGGCTTTGATTTGAATGTTTTTACCAAACCCCGCTAGGGTTTTCCTGCACGAATACTAAAGGAGAGTACTTAATGTCGGTTACTCAAAAATCCAAAATGTCTCAAGAAGTATTGGCTTGGCGCGATCCGGAGATGGACTCGGTCAAGGGCACCGAAACCCCCAAGGACCCGAACAAGGGTTACATCGCCCTGCTTGGGTGGAGTGTCAACGCGATCAAGGCGGCGCAAAAGTTCGATCGCCGTTATGTCGTTGTTGCCCCGGAATGGGCCGAGGATTTCTGTACCGCAAACAACATCCCCTATATCCCGTGGGATTTTATTCGGTTAAATGACCGCTCGATGGAAATTGCCGAAAAGTTGAAAGCGGAAGGCGTCGATGTCGCCATCCCTTTGTTCGAGGAAACCGTTGAGTGGTCCGGGGCGATTAACTCGGTGCTTCTCAACAACCCCCGCATGTTCGGGCAGTCGATCCTGTTCCGCGACAAAGCGCTGATGAAGCGCCGTGCCCAGCTTGGCGGCATCCGTGTCGGTATCTTCGAGGAAGCGCACGAGAAAGAGGATGTCGTGCGCTTCATGAAGCGCGTTAACCAGACGCTGCTCAAGCTTGATGGTGACCCGGACGACCCGATCCACGTCAAGGCATTCGATAAGGCCGGTTGCCTGGGCCATCGGATGATCCGTTCGTTGGACGAAATTGACAATATTCCGGCCGAAGAATATCCGCTGCTGATGGAGAGCCACCTGGATGGCTGGGAGTTTGCGGTCGAGGCGTGGATCCACGATGGCAAGATCCAGTTTCTCAACATCTCCGAGTACGTGACGCTGGGTTACTCGGTATTCGTGCCGGCCACCAAGGAACTCGAGAGCTGGCGCAACGCGATTACCAAGCAGATTGAAAAGCTGATCAAGACCTTCGATATCCAGTTTGGCTTGATTCACCCCGAGTACTTCGTGACGGCGGACGGCGAAATGTACTTCGGCGAGGTTGCCTACCGTCCACCCGGTTTCAAGGCGTTCGAGTTGATCGAGATGGCCTACGGGTTCAATGCCTACCAGGCATCCATGCTGGTGTTTGATCCCAAGAGCACCAAAGAGGAAGTGGAAGCCTTCTTCCCCCGCGAAGTGGAAGGTGCGAAAGGCTACGCGGGTTGCTTCGGTGTGTACCCACGTCGCCGGGTGGTCAGCAAGCTGGAAATGCCCAAGGAATGCGTGGAGCACCCGTATTTCGTGTCGCACGAACTGGTCGCGCCGGCAGAAGAGACGGTTCCAGACCGGTCGGCCTTCGGGACGCACTGGGGCTTGGTCTTCTTCTTCGGCGACGATCCCATCAAGATGCGGGATCTGCTGAAGGCCCAGGAAGACCTGGACTTCTACGTCTAGAGGCAAGCTCAGAGCGGGTATTACCCGCCTAAGGGTGAGGAAAAACGGGCCGACAAGGCCCGTTTTTTTTGCTTGGGTAACCTGTCTGGTTTGCCCGAGTCGTCGTTGCCTTGCTGTGCTGGGAGCTTGCCGTGCAAGCGAAACGCGCCAGAGGCGCGTGTGCTGGTTGTTCCGTGGTGGTGGGGTGGGGCGGGGAATCTTGGAGTTGAGGTGGAACGGTTTCGGGCGTTTGTTGGGTTTGGCGGATCTGGCCGAACCGCGTTGCCAACGCCCGAGGTACTTTCTATTGCTTGTCCAATAGAAAGTACCCAAAGACAAGGACACCCCGGCGCCTTGGCCCTTCGGGCTTCCCTCGTCGCCGCCGGGTTGCGGACGGGTCGGTTCGACGCGACATCGTGTCGCGCAGAACCTCTGGGCGGCGTCCATGCCGCCCAGACCCTGCAAACCGGCGGCGACGAGGCAAGGCGCAGGGGCCCCGGGGGTGGCGACCGCGTATCCCTTGGTGTGGATTAACCGTGTTGCCGGTTTGAACGCAGGACAGCCGCACAACAGCTTTCGCGGCCAAGGGCCGCTCCCACACCCACCAGATCCCCTGTGGGAGCGAGCCCCGCTCGCGAAACGCGCCAACGGCGCGTGCCCCCGCATGCAATAACCCACCAATAAATCGCGCCTAAAGACGCTCCGACAAATTTTCCACCCTGTAGGAGCGCCTTTAGGCGCGAAAGCCCATCATTGGCAACGAATAATCACCAGCCTGCCAATTCCCCTTCGCCCTTGCCGAGCGGCCGGGGTGCCGCAGGGTCGGCGCAACAAGGAGGTTGCGCCGAGGTTCGCCGCGACAGGAAGCCGCGTCGAACCGACCCGTCCGCGGCACCCCGGACGGGAGGGAAGCCCGCAGGGCCAAGGCGAGGGGTGCCGTTCTCTTTGGGCACTTTCTCTTGGGCAAGCAAGAGAAAGTGCCTCGCGCGTGCCACCGTGAGGTGGTGATGCGCACTTGCGTTGCATGCGTGCGAAATACTCGGAAGCGGTTTAAATGCTTCTGACCTCTTATCCAGGTGGCTGTGGCGGACTGAGGTGTCTTGCCTTGTCGTGGAGGGGTACGGGTTTCAGCCGGGTGATTGCGCTGGCTGCGGTGCTCAAGACTTGCGTTCACCGTCCGGAGCGCTCGGCGTGGCCGCGTGGATGAGCGACAGGATTTCCTTGGTTATCGCATCTTCGAGCCGTTCGGTGAGGTGCGTCGGGCAAAAGAGGCTGACGGTGATCCGGGTCTTGCCGATATCGGTTGTTGAGAAGCGTATGCGGGTTTCGGGGTTGGGGATCTCCACACCGCTGCGTTGACCGATCCTGGCATGCACATTCGCGGCCTCTTCCCGGTGCGGGCCGTAGTGGTGCTCGACGATGGCGGCGATCCCGTCTTCGAGGCTCGGAAGGTCGATCTTGGCTTCCGTCGTGATCGCGAAGCTGTGGAAGGTGTAGTCCCGCCCCACCGTGAGGTTGCGGATGGGTGACGTGAAGAAGACGCTGTTCGGCACGACCGCCGTGCGCCCGGTCTGGGTGAAGGAGTTCGGCTGGAATTCATGGAGCGTCGTGGCCAGCAAGCTGTGGTCGACCACCTCGCCCCGCACACCCGAGACCTCGATCCAGTCGCCCACGGCGAAGGCGCGGTTCGAGGCGCGCATTAGCGAGCCCGAGACGCACAGGATCATCTCCTTCGTCGCCACCACAATCGCGATGGCGACGGCCGTGAGCGACAGGGCGAAGGTTCGGAGCTGCGGCGCCCAGATCAGGACCAGCCCGACAAGCACCAGAAACAGGAAGGCGTTCCGGCTCGTGGAGATCCAGCGGCGCAGGGCATGCGCCGGCAGGTCACTCCGGCGCCGGATGAGTTTCACCGTGATCAAGCGGGCGACCCAGAGAATCAACAGGAGGAGGACGGAGGCCACGAGGTTGGGCGAAAGGGGGCCGAGCGCGGCCGGCAAGGTCCAGGTGCTTGGGTCGAAGGTCATGGGGACTTGGGCGTTCTCGTCATGTCAGGGTCAGATCAGGATAACGTAGGCCGCGTAACCGGCAAGGATGGCCAACCCTTCCCATCGTGCCACCCGGAACCCTGTCCGGGCGAGGAAAAGCTGGACTGCCGGGACACCGACCACGACGAGTTTGTCGAACGAGGCGATCTCCGCCGACGCTTGGCTGACACGCGATGAGACTGGTGTGAGTATCTTGGTCAATGGGCAATGCCACAAAGGTGACACCCCGGCGGCTTGCCATCGGGCTTCCTCCGGCGCCGCTGGCTTTCGGACCGGTCGGTGGTGTGAGTCTCGGTTTGGTTTGTGAGTTTGATCGGGGTGGGGCGTCTTGTGGTCGCGGTGGTCGGGGTTTCGGGCGTTTGTTGCGTTTGGCGACTTTGTTTGTAACGCGTTGCCAACGCCCGAGGCC